>JBDGYW010000118.1:0-11880 GCA_039588935.1 Gemmatimonadota bacterium
CAACTAGCCTTCGCCAGGTCCACCGTGTATGTGGGCTTCCCAAACTGATCGTCGACCACCCGCGTTGGTTGCCCGGCCATCGCCCTCTCCCACATCGTACGTGGGAACGAGTGTCCGTGAATCCCGAAGAGCCATTGAGTTCGTATGATGAGGTGCCGAGTTCCGCTCGCGGCCAGTCTTCTTTCACCATCTAGCTTCGAGCATCCATAGGCTCCGAGCGGATCGGTGCCGTCTTCTTCACGGTAGGGGTGGCTCGACTCGCCGTTGAACACGTAGTCGGTGCTGAAGTGCACCACACTGCTACCAACGCGCGCGGCGGCCGTCCCGATTCTACCGACAGCCTCTCCGTTCACCGCGTAGGCCAGTTCCCTTTCAGATTCGGCACGGTCTACGGCGGTGTATGCCGCAGCATTGAGGACTACGTCGGGCTTGACCAAATCGATCTCTCGCTCGACCGCGGCGGCAGTGATGTCGAGATCGTCTTCGGTCCGCGTCTCCAGCATCACGTCTTTCGGCGCTTCCGCGACAAGATCGTACGCGAGCATGCCGCCGTCGCCGAGCAACAGTACGCGCCGGCTCACCCGCCTGAGTCCAAATACATCGCCGAGGCTGCACGATACGCCTCGTTCAACACGCGTTCCCACCAGACCCTGTTGTTCAGGTACCACTCGACGGTGTCTCCCAGACCCTCGGCCAGCGTGTGTTTGGGCGTCCAGCCCAGGTCGTTCCGCATCCGCGAGATGTCCATCGCGTAGCGCCAATCGTGTCCCGGTCTGTCGGCGACGAATTGGATCAATGACTCGGGCTTGTCGAGTAGACCGAGCAGACGTCGTATGATCTCGAGGTTCGGCGCTTCTGCCTCACCCCCGATATTGTACACCTTCCCAATCTCGCCTCGTTCCAGAACGGTCCACACGCCCTCACAGTGATCGTGCACGTGTATCCAGTCCCGCACATTCTGCCCGTCACCGTACACGGGAAGCGGTTGATCGTTGACGGCGCGCGAAATCATCAGGGGAATGAGTTTTTCGGGAAACTGATAGGGGCCGTAGTTGTTCGAGCAGCGAGTGATTACGACCGGTAGTTGGAAGGTCTCGACGTACGAGCGCACCAACAGGTCAGAGCACGCTTTGCTTGCCGAGTAGGGGCTGTTCGGGGCCAACGGTGTTGTTTCAGTGAACGGGTGGTCATCGAGCCCGAGACTGCCATAGACTTCGTCGGTGCTGACGTGAACAAACCGGAACTCACGAGGCCTTTGCTCCAACTCGTCCCGGCACGCCTCCAAAAGCGAGAGTGTGCCATTCACGTTCGTCTCCACGAACACGGCGGGCCCCATGATGGACCTGTCCACATGTGACTCGGCGGCGAAATGGACGATTGCGTCTGGCGGCGGAACGTCAGAATGCATGAGCGGCGTTGTGTTCCCCGCATCCCGCTCCCCGCGCAGAAGACTCGCGATCAAGGGACAATCCCGTATGTCCCCATGCACAAACCTATACCGCCCCTGGCCTTCGGTGCCAAACCTCTGCTCGACATCTGTGAGGGATTCGAGGTTTCCCGCGTATGTGAGCAAGTCCAGATTCGTGATCGCGACACCTGTGTCGTGTTCCAGTGCCCACCGTACGAAATTCGAACCGATAAAACCGGCGCCGCCGGTCACCAATATGTGCCCAGCCCGCATCAGTTTCTCCCCAGCATCATACTTCCACTTCGGAATCGTCGCCAACGGACAGGGTCAACGTTCCCGCCCTGCAGTTGCCCCTGACAATGGCGTTGTTGACCAGCAGGCTGTCCTCGAGTCGATTTGTGTCCGAGATACGACACGAATCGAGCAGCACAGAGTGTTGGAGGTTCGAGTCGGAGACAATACTACCCTGGCCGATGCTCGAGAATTGTCCAACGAAGCTGTTGGTGATCTGGCAATTTTCCCCTATTACCACCGGGCCGCGGATACTGCTGTTTCGGACGACGCTGCCCTTTCCCAGATCGACCCGCCCCTGAATGTCGCTGCCTTCGTCGACAATCCCTTGGAGATTCCGCGCGCACCACTTGTCGAGAACCGTGGTGTTGGCTGCGAGCAGATCGTCTTTCTTTCCGGTATCCAGCCACCACTCCTCCACCACGTGGCTCTTGACCGCTTTCCTGGTGTCGAGCAGGTGCTGAATGGCGTCGGTGATCTCGAGTTCCCCTCGTGCCGACGGTTTGATGGAGTCGATCGCCTCGTGAATGGCTGTTGTGAAGAAGTACACACCGACCAATGCGAGGTTTGAGGGCGGGTCTATCGGCTTCTCAATCAGCTTCAACACCTGGCCATCGCCGTCTACGGTCGCGATCCCAAACGAAGACGGGTTGTCCACCGGCTTGAGTAAGATTTGGGCCGACGTTTCGGACGCGGTGAACTCCTGAGCGAATTTGGTGATGCGCGTCCCTATGAGATTGTCGCCCAGATACATGACGAAGGGCTCGTCTTGCAGATAACCTCGGGAGATCTTCACAGCGTGCGCGAGTCCACCGGGGCTGTCCTGCACAATCCACGTGATGGTTGCACCGAACGCAGACCCGTCCCCTACAGTTTCGCGGATCACCGGATCGGTCTCAGGTGAAATGACGATCCCTATGTCGGTGACGCCGGCCGCGATGAGGTTGTCGAGCACGAAAAACAAGATCGGCCGGTTTGCGACCGGTATCAGTTGCTTTGCTGCCGTATGTGTGAGAGGGCGGAGCCGCGTGCCCTTTCCTCCGCTCAAGACAAGGCCTTTCAATTGCGTAACCATTCAGAGGTGTTGAGGTTGAGAGTATTAGGATCGCTGAACTTGATGGGCAAGTCGTTCATAGTCAAGCTGGTGTCGCAGCACGAGCCGGTGTTGGTCGCGGAGGATCTCGACGATCCGTTTCTGCCGATAGCGTATACGTCCAGCCGGTAGTTGAATGATTCAATACCGAACCCACGACTGCCTCGCCAACTGGCATCCTCACTTGCACCTGCTGGTCACCGACGGCGGCTTCCGCCCGGTTGGAACATTCGGTTGTTTGCCACTCCACGATGTCGCGGCACTCACCGAAGCGTTCCGCAGCGCTAACATCGAGGAAACCGTGCAACGCAAACGTGTGGGTGTCGACAGCGCACAAGGCGTGCTTGCCTGGCTGCGCCCGGGATCCCGTGTCCCTCGGCCGCATGGCACCAGGAACGAGACAGCTCCGTCACCTGCCGCTCAGACAAACCCACAGGCTCCCCCGCCGGCAGTGAGACCACCGATGTCTTAGAGTTACTCGCATGGCTGACCAGCCACATCCGCAACACCTACGATGCCTCCGGGGTCGAGCGGACATGGTTGGACAATGCGGGGTGTGGTGTGGTCCCACCTTACGTGGTCCTCAAACCGCCGACGCACAGCTGCCTGAGACCAGCATGCTGATCAGAGATGATGAGCTGAACACTACTCAATCCGCGGTCCAGCAGATGCTTCAGCAGTGCTCGGCAACTGGCGCCGGACTCCTCCGGTCCAGGCGCGACTGCCTAAGGAAGCTCCCGTGCCGGAACACTGTACATCAACAGCGTTTCAACTCTCGGGTGAATGATCTTCTTCCCAGGAGGCTGACTCAGTTCTCCCTCAACTGTCAACAGGAGAACAACACTCAGTTACACGAACCTGGGGCTACTCTCCTTGGACTGGTCCTTGCTATGTTCTATGCGAAGCGGGATCATGAATCGTGCCTGATGGGCAACTTTCCAAGACTCTTTATGGTTGGTTCCGGTGTGTTCGTGAAGCGTGCGTTGCCGCCACTCGCACCAGCGCGGAAAGGCAGCCTCACCTAGTCGAAAGGACAGTGAATACGAGATGTGTCTTCGGATCGCGACGGGTGATGCGGCACGGGAGACCTTGCGAGACCCTGAGTTCATCCTCGCATGGAAAGCACTCCATACCTCCTGTGAGTGGGCTACGACACTGCAGAGCCCTGAGTTTGTGGATACCTGGTACCGTGTTTACGATGATCTCTATGATCCGATCCTGGTGTTCGACTTGCCGTCGGAGGGTAGGTGTCGGGGACTGCTGACCTTGGCGCAACACCGCGAGAGCGGCAGCTTGGTCGTGGCGGGGGATCACCAGGCTGAGTACCAGGTCTGGCTGGCCGATCGAGAGTCGAGCCGCGCGTTCATTGAACGAGCGTTACAGCAGCTACTGGAGCACCATTCATACCGGTCATTGACCTTTCGATATCTGCCCCCTGCCACGCCACTGGACGGGATAGCGACGAGCGGAATGTGGGTCCAGCGGAGCATTCTCAAGCGCCGGAATCGCCCGCTTCTGGCAGTGAGTGACGAATTGACCGTGGAGGAATTCGTTCGCGGTAGGAAGCGCCTACGGACGAAGCGGAACAAGCTCGCCCGCCTCGGCAGCTTGGAGTTCGAGCATGTCACTGATCATCATCGACTAGATGCAATCTTCGGTGAGATTATTGCGTTTCATGATCTCCGCCAGGGGGCTGTCAATGGCATCACACCGTTTGCCTCAGACACGCGAAAGCGCGATTTCCATCTCGAGCTGCTTCGAGACACGAACGTCCTCCACGTGAGCGTGCTGAGGCTCAACAAGGAAGTCATCGCTGCGCACATGGGAGTCTGTGGCAAAGGGCAAGTTCACCTAGGAATATTGAGCCACTCCCCATTCCGTAGCCGGGAGTCGCCCGGCGCGCTCCTCCTCCTCGACCTCGCAAGACACCTCCAACGTGAGGGTTACGATAACTTCGATCTAACACCGGACGGACAGTACAAGGAGAGGTTCGCAGATCACCACGATCAGGTCCACCTGCTAACGGTCTATTCCACGCGTCTGCAATGTGTCAGAAGGCGCGCTGTCAGCGGAGCCCGCTCAGTTGTGAAGAAGAGCTTACGGGCCCTGCCGATCGATGAGGCGTCGCTAAATCGCACAGTCCAGTTAATGCGAACACAAGTACGGACTGGTTCTCATCTTCACAGGATTCGGGCAATCCAGAGCTGGTTGCACCGGCAGGAGGCAGTTGTGCTTCTTGCCTGTGAAATAGCACGCAATCAGAGGCATTCCGGTCGTCCGCGGATGGTGCGGGACCAGGTGGCTGACTTGCTGCATTACCAACAGCGAAGAAATGGCCAAACCACCAAAGCATTCCTGGCTACGTGCCTGAGCAGATTGGAGGGCGGTGGCCACTGCTATACTGACTCCAACGAGGAACACTTGGAGCGCTGTGCTTGGTTTACTGACCGGCCCGACACAGCATTCTTGAGTGAATTCGGCCACAGGTTCGCGTTTCCTGAGGGGTCCGCACTCATTCTTGATGTTCGAGGGGGCCCGGATGCCCGCGTCGTCACGCCCGATCACGACCTGCTTCGGGACGTCGTTGCCGATGCCACAGAGTCCTTCGCGATCAGACGCTTGTACTTGTGTGTGCGCAATCACGATCCGTCATGGTCCGAGATCATTGCATCTTTGGGCTTCGAGCACGTGCGTACATTTCACGAACGCGTGTGGTTTGGATCTGTGAAGCGATGGCATACTACACCCGAGACAACGTGAGACCTGTGAAACATCGAATCAAGCAAGTATTCCGAGCAGTCTGCAAATGCCTCGGGTTGTTCCAGATTGCACGACACTTGACGCGCAACAAGTTGCGCATTCTCTGCTATCATGGTTTCTCCGTGGACGATGAACACAAGTTCGCCAGCGACATGTTCATGACAGGCCCCACTTTCCAACGGCGGCTCGAGCACCTGAAACGCAAGGGGTATTCCGTTCTGCCCCTCGACGAGGCACTTGACCTACTAGCAAAAGGCAAGCTGCCGCCCCGAGCGACAGCGATCACAATTGACGACGGATTCTACAGCGTAAAGAAGATTGCGGTCCCATTGCTGAGAGAATATGGATTTCCCGCAACGATCTATGTCTCGACCTACTACGTCGAGCGACAAAACCCGGTGTTCAGACTGGCAGTGCGTTACCTCGTGTGGAAGAGCGACAAGTCGGAGTCTGATCTGAGCGATCTTGGTTACGTAGGTGACGGAAACGACCCAATTACTCTTCAAGACGATAGCGTTGGCAGCGGCCCGATGTGGCAACTCGTTGATTATGCCGAGCGCTCTTTGAGCGAAGACGAGCGTGTGCAATTGATTGATCGGATTGGGAGGCATCTCGGTGTCGACGAAACATCTTTGAGTTCACGCAGGATTTTGAACTTACTCACTTCTGATGAGATCATAGAGCTTTCAGAACTAGGATTCGATATACAGCTACACACACACCGGCACCGCTTCCCAAGCAACCTCCCAATGGCGGTCAAGGAGCTAGAAGACAGCCAGCATGTACTCCGGCCCTTGGTGAAGAACGAACTGGTGCACTTCTGCTACCCGAGTGGGCGCATGCAACCGGAACACGCGGCTATCCTCAAGCATGCAGGGATCGTAAGCGCGACGACGTGCGAAGCCGGCCTTGCGGACCGTAACTCACCACCGTTGGCACTCCCTCGACTTCTTGACGGGGAGCATGCGTCGCAGCTCTGTTTTGAAGCCGCTCTGTGTGGGCTGACGGACTGGCTTGGTCGCATTCGGTCCAGACTTCGACTCGATAGTTGATGGTGCGAGTTCCTGGATATCGGGCCCAAGGGGTATCGTGTCTTCTGCATTGAGAAGAGCCTCCGACATGCAGCTATGTATACACAAAGGGCGTATTTGGCGGGACGTGGTGTTTGAATGGCCGCAGCGCGTCCGGTTCTGGCCTGTCATCAGAGTGAATCCGATTACACGTAACTCATTCCTTGCATGTCGACACTGGTTTGGAGCTGCACAGAAGCGACGCCGAAGACTGCACACTCTTGGGTGAAGGGCCTCAGTTCGTCGCCGGGTGCTTTCTGTTCCATCTACTACGCCTTGAGGGTTGTCCGACCTTTTCTGGGGAGTTGATGGTTTCCCACAGATCACGTAGAGCCGTAGATGTTGACAATGCCTACACAACTACTCTCTTTCCGGACGGGAACGAGCTAAGCCTTCAAGAAGGAGAATCCGCGCCATGGCTGTCTTTAACCTCCGGGTAAATGGAGAACAGAGATCCGTTGACGTTCCGCCGGATATGCCCCTCCTTTGGGCACTCAGGGATCACATGGACCTTACTGGCACGAAATACTCCTGCGGGATCGCGTTCTGCGGAACCTGTACGGTACTCCTGGACGGGGAGCCTGCTCGCTCCTGTGCCATATCGGTCGAGCGCGTCGGAGACAGGAGCGTGACGACCATAGAGGGCCTGTCTCGAGATGGTGATCACCCGCTTCAGCGCGCCTGGCTGGTCGAGCAGACCGCCCAATGCGGGTACTGTCACCCTGGGCAGCTACTGCAGGCTGCTGCTCTTCTGGAAAGGAATCCCCACCCGACTGACGAGGAGATCGACCAGTACATGTCCGGAAACCTCTGTCGTTGCGGAACCTATCAGCGCATCCGGAAGGCGATTCGCCGGGTCGAGGAAGGGAGGGTCTGATGAGAAACCATGATCTGAGTCGTCGAGACTTCGTGAAGACGACCGGGAGCGCAGGCACTGGCCTCGTCATCGGGTTCCACCTCCTGGGAATCGAGGGGTGCGGGGGTCCGCCTCCTATTCCAGCCGAGGGGGGCATGGAACCCAACGCCTGGATTCGAGTTGATACGGAAGGACTCGTCCACGTGGTGTACGACGACCACGAAATGGGCCAAGGGAGTTCCACGGGATTCCTAATGATGGTTTGTGAGGAACTAGAGGCCGATTGGTCCAAGGTGGTGTGGGAGCCCGTGCCGACGGATCCTTCAAGCTGGCACCAGGTGATATCCACAGGTGGGAGCACAACCATCCGCCAGGGATGGACATTCATTCGAAACGCCGCTTCCCAGGCCAAGGAAGTGCTTCGGGCCGCCGCCGCCAATCGTTGGGAAGTTGATGTTGCTGAGTGCGTGGCCAGGGAGCACGCAGTACACCACGATGGCACTGGGCGAATTGCTGGCTACGGAGAACTGGCTGACGAAGCTGCCACCTTTCGGATCCCACGAGACCCACCCCTCAAAGGCCACGAGGATTACTGGCTCATCGGGCATTCCACCGACCGGCTCGATCTTCCGGATAAGGTCACAGGGAAGACCCAGTTCGGCATGGATCTCAGGCTTCCTGGCATGCTCTTCGCCTCCGTGGAGCGCCCACGGGCTTTCCAGGGGGAAATCCGGAGCTTCGATGACACCGCAGCTCGGGCCGTCCCGGGAGTCGTGGATGTCTTCGAGGTGGAAGGAGGCATCGCCGTCGTGGCCAGTAGCACCTGGTCCGCCTTCAAAGGGCGTCAGGTCCTGGAAGTAGACTGGGATCCGGGCCCCTTCGCCAACCAGACCAGTGAAACCCTCAAGGCGAGGGGTCGGGAACTAGAGAACGATCCTGGCGAGGTGGGGCGGGAAGAAGGAGATCCAGACAGTGCCATGGCCGCGGCGGTTCGGATTGTCGAGGCCAGTTATGACACGCACTTCCTCGATCACGTCCCAATGGAGCCTCTCAATGCCACGGCTTGGGTCCAGGGGGATCGGGTTGAGGTTTGGTGCCCCACCCAAGGAGCCACCTCGGGTCAGAGAATGGCCGCTCAGATAGCAGGTGTGAGTCCGGAGAATGTCATCTTCAACTCCATGCTCTCTGGGGGTGGGTTCGGCCGCCGCTTAAACTCCGACGACACGGAATTCGCAGTGAAGGTGGCCATGCAGGTGGACGCACCCGTGCAGGTCGTTTGGGCGCGGGAAGACACTTTCGCACATGGCTTCTACCGGCCGTTCACGCATCAGACACTGAGAGCGGGGCTCGACAGTGACGGGTGGCCCATCGCCTGGCTGCACCGCATCTACGGACAGCCACCGGAGGGCACCAGTACCGGAGGAGCCTCCAATCCTCCCTACACCCTCCCCAACTTCCGACTTGACCACCACCTGGAAGACTGGGGGATACCGATCGGGCCCTGGCGATCCGTCGGGAACACTCAGACTGGATTCGCCGTGGAGTCCTTCATGGACGAGTGCGCCCACGCGGCAGGAATGGACCCGGTCGCCTACCGCCGCCACCTCATGGAAGACGCCAACCCACGTCTTCTCAACTGCCTCCTTATGGCGGCTGAACGGGCTGATTGGGGCAGACAGATGGGTGAGCGCCAGGGTCAGGGCGTGGCGTCCTGGACATGCTTCGGTGGATTCGGAGCGATGGTGGCCGAGGTGACGGTGGCTCCCGATGGAAATGCGAAGGTCGACCGCATGGTCGCAGTCATGGATCACGGGATCGTCGTCAACCCCGAGGCAGTGCGGAGCCAGATCGAGGGAGGCATCGTCCTCTCCCTCACGGCCACGTTGAAGGCCGCGGTCCACATCCAGAACGGAGCCGTCGTCGAGAGCAACTTCCACAACCACCCCCTCTTGACCATGTCGGAGATGCCTTCGGTGGAAGTCCATTTCGTGGAATCAACAGAGCCTCCTGGAGGAGTCGGTGAGCCTCCCGTACCGCCACCGCCTCCTGCGGTCTGCAACGCGATCTTTGCGGCAACAGGTGTTCGAATCCGCGAGCTTCCAGTGGATGAAGAGCTACTCCGGATTAACTGAGGAGCCACTGACCAGGCTTTCAAGAGCAGACTGGCACCCGATCCCCTGCAGGCTCCGGGTGAATTCAGGCGGTTACCAGAAACAAAAACAACCGGCCGGAAACTTTATGTCTCCGGCCTTTTCCTTTTCTTTCCCTATCCAGTACTCAGAGCATCCGATGGTTGGAATTGGGATCGCCCTCACTGGATCAGCGGATGCCCATTCTTCTTGTATACATCGGTGCGAATCGCTCCAATGCGCAACTGCTCGGCAAACCGAAGGCGTCGAACTCCTCGTTCTTCGGCCATCGCTCTCGTTTACCAAAACCACGACAATTTCCTGGGCGTCAGGAGAGAGAACCTCGTACAGCCAGTTCGAGTGCGGGCCTTCCTCTCCATTGGCGTTCTCCCTCCGTGCCGGGGGGACCAGCTCGTCTAACAACCGCAGGTTGTTTTCTCCCAGCGGAGAACGCCATACTTCTGTCGACCTGATTGTCAGTTGGGATGAACAGACGTCCGCCGCGGACGCCAAACCCCAATGATGCCTATGCAGAGAATCTGCAGACCTGTGGATTCTTGTGATGTTCGGATGGTGTGTTGCGCGCGTGCCACAGATTGGGCCACATTCCCTCAGAATGGTCGAGCATTTGAGGATCAGATGTCGAATTGCTGATACGTGACAACTGGCATTGGATCTGCAAAACGGATCACCCTAGCGATCGGCCGAATACGCGATTAGAACGCACGCATGCCGAGGGGAAGGAATCAACACGATGACATACCCGAACGATCGCCGCTCGGGGTTGTTGGGCTGCGCGGATGCACCAATCGCCGTTCCGACACCCGCTGTCCATCCCGTTTGTGGAGCGAATTCCGTCCTCTTTGGGGATTCGAGTTGACAGGGAGATGTCGCGAAGCTAAACGGACCGGCTGGACGGCTCCAATTCCGCTGGTACATACTTGCTGGGGTGGATGAAAATTCCAATGCAGATCGCCTGTTCTCGGAATTCCGCTTCACCTCCATAGCCCGAACTCCCGAAGGAAACGGACGGCCCGAATAACATGACCGGCTCCCGGATCGAGCGGTGCGAAGACCCGCCTTCTTGGAACGCATTTGTGAGGTCTCAGGCAGGCTGGACGCATTTTCACCTGTACGAGTGGAAACATGCCGTCGAAGAGGTGTTTGGGCACGAGTGTATTTATCTGGCTCAGCTCAGCGGCGATGGCGCCCTCGAGGGTGTGCTACCGCTTGTGCGGGTGAAGAGCAAGCTGTTCGGGCACTTTCTGGTGTCGATGCCGTTTGTGAACTACGGCGGGCCGCTTGGTCTTCCGGAGGCCGTACAGAACCTCGCCGACCACGCTGTTGAACTTGCCCGCAACAACAACGCCGACCTTCTGGAGCTACGTAGCCCGAGAGACATAGGTCTTTCACTTCCAGTATCGCACAGAAAGGTCACGGTCATCCTCGACCTTCCCGCACACGATCCCAACCTGCTGTGGAGACAGTTCAAGGCAAAGCTCCGCACCAAAGTTCGGCGCGCAGCGAAGGAGGGCATCCAAGTGCGTTTCGGAACCGATCAGATCGAACCGTTCTATTCGGTATTCGCTCGAAACATGCGTGACCTAGGC
Organism: Gemmatimonadota bacterium; assembly: GCA_039588935.1. Taxonomy (GTDB): domain Bacteria; phylum Gemmatimonadota; class Gemmatimonadetes; order Gemmatimonadales; family GWC2-71-9; genus JBDGYW01. Next base: position 11,218 of record JBDGYW010000118.1, read on the forward strand.
ACTCCAGCTCTGCCTAGGAAGTGGTTTGACCAGATCGCAAGGGTTTTCGAGGATGCCGTGTGGTGCGCGTGTGCGTACCTGGACGGCAAACCCGTTGCGTCAGGCTATGGACTCAGATGGGGAGTCGAGTATGAGATGACCTGGGGAGCAGCACTGTGGGAGTACAATCGCATTCGTCCGAACCTTGTCCTCTACTGGAATTACATGCAGCGCGCAATCGACGTAGGTGTGACGCGGTTCAACTTCGGCCGATGCACGCCTGGGGGCGGCACCCATCAGTTCAAGTTACAGTGGGGTTCGCGAGAAGAGACTCTTTGGTGGTACCAACATCAGGGACGTGAGGGCACGGCAGGTACACCATCACCCGACGACGCACGTTACGCCCTGGGACCGCGGATCTGGAAACGCCTACCGGTACGCCTGGCGACCGCTGTTGGCCCTAGCATCGTCCGTTACATTCCCTGATTCAGCGGCGCCAGCTCCCGGTACGTTCCGCGATCACAACCCGCAGCTTGCTTGAGGGCTGTAGCCTGTGGACTGCGGAGAAAGATCTGGAGTTGGCCCGGCGGCCTCGAGCAGTGAACGCACCATCTTGGCTATGTGTCAGTTCTTGCCAGGAGGTGGTCGATGGACCGAAGATGAGCTCACGGACGACAGGATTTT
>JBDGYW010000119.1:0-11868 GCA_039588935.1 Gemmatimonadota bacterium
CCTTGGCGGTGGAGGGGAAGAAGGGGTGTTAGGAACCTTCCTCACTCCTCTCGCAGCACCACCACCGGATCAACCCGCGACGCCCGCACACTCGGCACCAGACAGGCGAGGATCGCTGTCGTTGTCAGGACCAATGCGGTTCCCACGTAGGTCGGTACGTCGGTTGGGCTGATCTCGAACAGGAGGCTGCTCAAGGCCCGAGCTAGAAAAAAAGCTCCAACCGTACCGAGGACCACCCCAACGACCGCCAGCACAATACCTTCCCGCAGCACCCCACCCACCACTCCAGCGCCAGGTGCTCCAAGTGCTTGTCGGATCGCAAACTCGCGTCGCTGCGAGCTGACGTGATAGGAAAAGACCCCGTAGATGCCGGTCGCAGCCAGCAGAAGGGCAACAGCCGCTAGCACCGAGAAGAGGGTGCTGAGAGATCGTCCGGTCGTCGTTGACTCACGCACCATCTGCCGCATGGTGGCGATACTATGGATCGGTGCCCGGGCGTCCAGCGTAGCGATCTCTCGCCGTATTTGCGGCATCGACGATTCGAAATCGCGAGCGATCCGGGCTACGACCCAAGGCACTCGGTAACGGCCCGCTTGCCGATAGGACATGTACACCGTTCTGTGGACACCTTCTCTGAGGCCCAGATACGGGACGTTACCTACGACGCCGACGATTGTCAGCCACGGAATCGCGGGATTCCAGGCTCCTCCCTTCAGTCGCTTGCCGACGGCGTTCCCGCCCGGGAAATGGAAACGAGCAAACTCCTCGCTCACAACGACTACGCCGGGTTCACCGTTGCGGTCGTTTCCGTCGAATGTCCGACCCTGCAATAGCGGTATTCCAAGAGTCTGGAAATAACTCTCGTTTGCCGTGAGCCACGGACATGTGGGTTGTGCCCCACCCGGTTCGGGCTCTTCGCCCTCGACGGCGTAGTTGTTGGTCATCCCAAGGCGGTCTGGCGGTAGCGACGTGGCATACGCGACATGGGACACACCCGGCAGTGAAACGAGGCGCCGCTCGAGTGTCGAAAAAAACGTGTCGAATTCCTCGGGGCCTTGGTACGGATCACTAGGCAGAGAAAGCCGGAAGGCTACGATGCCCTCGTCGTCGAAACCAAGGTCGGTCGATTGCAGGCGCATCAAACTCTTGATGAGGAGCCCGGAGGCAAGCAGCACGGTCAGAGCGAGTGCAAACTCGGCGATGACGAGTGTCTTCCGCATTGTGCCGCGTTTTGACCGCATTGAACCGCCGCGGCCACTCGTACTCAGCTCCTGGTTGAGTCGTTTCCACGGTACGGAGAACGCGGGCGCGATCCCTACAATTGCCCCGGAGAGGATACCTGTCGCAAGCGCGAACACCAGAACCCATCGGTCAATTCCCACTTCCTCCATGCGCGGGATGAATGATGCGGCCGCGGCTCCCAAGACCTCGACTCCCACCCAGGCCAACACGATTCCCAGGATCGCGCCGAGCAAGCCGAGGACGGCTGATTCGGTGAGCATCTGCCGAATGATACGGTTTCGGTTGGCGCCGAGTGCGGATCGAAGCGCTACCTCACCCTGTCTTGCCGCCCCTCTGGCCAGCAGGAGATTGGCGACGTTCGCGATCGCGATCAACAGCACGCAGCCGACCGCGACGAACAGAAGCACCAGCATCCGCGCGACGTTCCCTACGACCACCTCCTTGAGAGGGCGGATACCATACCTCCAATCATCCGATCCACCTGGGTAGAGGCTCTTTGTGCCATCGGCGACATTTCGCAATTGTTCGTGGAACAACTCGGGCATGACACCGTCGGCCAGCCGTACGAGCGAACGCAGGAAGAACGGTCCGCGCCTCGACGGCTCCTCTACGCGACGAAGCAGGTAGATCTCGCCATGCCTATCCCTGGGGAGCTGGAAACCGGAAGGAAGAACGCCGACGATCGAATACAAGTCACCATTCAGCTGTAATCCGTCATCCAGTACATCAATTGTGCCGGCAAGCCGCGCCTGCCAGAATTCGAAGCTCACGATGACGGCGAACTCATCGTCCGGTGTGAATCGGCGACCGACAATCGGAGACACGTCGATGACATCGAAGATCGTTGGCGTGACCCACGCTCCCCTCACCATCTCGGGGCCTTCCTCCGTGGTCAGCGTGAAGCTCTCATTGTTGTAAGCCGCCAACCAAGCGGAGTTCTCTTCCATTTCCGAGATTTGAATGAAATCGGCCTCGGAGAGTGGCGCGGAGAAGTCGGGATAGACCGCCGCCGCCGAGTACAACCTGTCGGCGTTCGGATATGGGAGCGGCTGCAGAAGCACACCGTTCACCACACTGAAGATGGCGGTGTTGGCGCCAATCCCGACTCCGAGGGAGATCAGTGCAGCAGCGGTGAAAACTGGTGTTTTGCGGAGTCCACGGAGCGCGAAGCGCACGTCGCTCGTCAGGTCTTCGACCCAGCGGACGCCACTTTCGTCGCGGACTTCTTCTTTGGCGTTCTCGACACTTCCGAACCGGAGCATCGCCTGGCGGCGCGCAGCGATCTCGGTCATGCCTGCATCGACGTTCTTTTTGATGTCCAACTCGATGTGGAAACGGATCTCCTCATCGAGTTCCAGCGCCGCTCGGTTCCTTCCGAATAGCGAACGAACCCGGTGTCTTAGCCCTCGGATCCAGCGCATCACAGTGATGCCTCGAGCACACGGTTCACAGCAACTGATGTGCGCGCCCAGCTCTCGGCTTCGGTCTTGAGCCGCCGCCGGCCTTTGGATGCTAGGCGGTAGTACCTGGCTCTGCGGTTTTTCTCCGTCTTTCTCCACTCCGCGACGATCAGCCCTTTTCTAAGTAGCCGCTGCAGGGCAGGGTATAGCGATCCGGTGGGAACCCGAAGCACGTTTTCGGAAAACACCTGAATCCGCTCGGCGATGCCCCAGCCGTGCATTGCTTCCAGGTCGAGCGTCTTCAGAATCAGGAGATCGAGAGTCCCCTTCAGCAGGTCATCTCTGTTGTCAGCCATGTGTGGTCCTGTAGAATGTCTACGTCACCTTGTGTAGGGATTCTACGGGAGTGGGGAGTGGGAAGTTTCAAAGTGGGGTCTGAGAATTGAAAATCGAGAATTGATGATGCGGCGCCAGGCAGAGGCATTAGTCTAGGGTGAAAGTGCAACCTCTGCAACAAAGGCCGCGCATCCCGCGTATGCTACTGCTCTACCGCCCGTCCGACAATCCGCCCTAGAACCGATACGTATAATTGATCTTCGTCGTCGCGCCCCGAGACAGCGTCGTGAGACGGAACCTGTCGAACAACCCGCCGTCCATGTTCTGCCAGTTGTGAGTGTAGACAAGGAACAGCTCGCTGCCCGGCGTAATGATCCAGCGGAACTTCGCGAACAAGCCAACGATCTCTGTCACGTCGTCATACTGAAGGTTGTTCGTGAACGACATCCACGGGCTCATCTGCCACTTGGCGTCAGCGCGAATGACATTGGTGGTGAAGTCGCCTTCCGGCAGCGATACCGTATTCCACTCGTACTCGGTTTCCAGGCTGACGCCCGGGGTAGGGCGAATCGACAAATCGGCTGAATACTCGTACTTGGTGCCGGACCAGAATTCGCCGCCCGACGCTCTGAGCCTGGCGGACACCACGCGCTTGCTGGCGGTCATCAAGAACGCTTGCCAGCCGAGCGTCTCGTAGTCGCCGATTGGGATCGTCACGCCGTCGTGAACCTCGAATTCGTAGTCCAGAAGCTCTCGCAGATGAGTCACCTCCACGTTGAGCCAGTCGCCGCTGTGGAAGTTGAGACCGAGCAACGTGATGTCCGTTTTCTGCGTCTCGCGCTCCCAATCCATATTCATCAAATACTCGAACTGTACCCGCCATCGAAGCTGGCGAATGCCCAGTAAGTCGTTGGGTCGCGGTGCGAACATGACTGTAGGTTGAACTCTCCTGAACCCGTTCCTGCGAGTGAATCCGAGGGCAGGGTGGAAGTCATCGCCGAGTTCGCGGTAGGACGTGTGAACCTGCCAGACATCGTTGGGATAGTTGATACGGAATCCGCGCGCCGTGAGGTCGTCAACGCTAGCCGTTCCACCCTCCGCCGGATCTGTGTGCCCGACGAAGAACGCTTCGATTTGGAAATTCTTGTCGCCCAGGAACCTTGATGTGAAGAAATCGAGGTCGGCGGCGAATGTGTGTCGATCGATTGGTGCATCACCGGCATCGTCGGCCGAAGTAGCGCGCCGAGTGTACATCGCGCCGATAGTTGATTGCTCGCCCATCGTCCGTTTCACTCGGACGACCGTAAAGTCCTCGGGTTGAATGTTGGTTGTGTCGGAATCATCGATGAGCAGGTCCGAGTCGGTGTGCACGTGCACCACCCCGATCTCGTTGCGCCCCACCTGCCCGCCAAGCCTTGCGCCGTAGAGGATGGGAACTGGCTCGCCCTCATACAGGCCTATGTTGCGACTGAAGTAGGGCGTCACTCCGCTCCGCGGCGAGAAGGTGAAGACGCCGGATCCCTCGAGGAAGAAATCGCGCTTCTCCGGGAAGAAAAGCGGGAACCTGGTGAGGTTGACGCGCCGTTCGTCAGACTCCACCTCTGCGAAATCAGTATTGACTGTCGCAGCCGCTCGCAGGCTCGATGTGACGTTGTAGGAAACATCTATACCTGCATCAAGCGGGTACTTCGTGGGATCGTCGTCGTCGGGAGTATGTGTCCAGCCCGCAAGAGCGTACGGTACCGCTTCCAGACCAAGTCCCTGGGACATGTCGTGTAGGCCGGTGAGACGTCCGGCATGCACCGGCCGAGTGAACTGCTGGTTGCGGCGGTGGCCCGTCCACCGTGATTCCTCCTGCTTGCGGCGCACGGTGCGGTGGAAGTTGATGCCCCATGTGTCCTGGCCGGGGTTGAAGTTGAGCGTGCGGAATGGTATGCGGATCTCTGCGGTCCACCCATCGCCATTGCGGTCAACGCGGGCTTCCCAAATGCCGTCCCACGATTTGTTGACGCCAAATCCCCCAAACATGCCTCCGCCACCTCCGCCGCCACCTCCGCCACCCCCACCTCCACGTCCACCGCCGCCGCCCAACAAACCGTCTCCCATTAATCCCGCAGGATTGATCTCGAAGAAATAACCGGTGCGACCGTCCAGAAACGTGTCGAGAATCCACATGAACCGATCGTCGGTCATCAGCATCGCATCGCGCTCCTTCTGGTACGCGATGATTCCGTCCGGGTCCGAATCGTGGAGAACTGCGCCGATGTAGAGGTTATCCGAATCGTAGGCTACGTACACCTCGGTCGCTTCAGTCGCCGCTACGCCTTCATCGGGGTTCTCCTGAAGGAAGCCCGAGGCTGCTGTCCCACGCTGCCAGAAAGGCTCGTCCACTCGACCGTCGAGGCTTACGTTCTCGTCCTGTTCGAGCCGTATTGCGGTGATGGATGGCTTGTCGCCATTTCCGGATTGAGTACCCTGGGCAGCGATCGGCGCTGGCATTGACGTCAGTAGAGCAACCGCCACAGTCCAGCGTGCGCGCAGTCTGCCGCGACGCGTCCGAGAGCATGGATGAGTGATCTGTATTTTCGGTTGTTTTGAATTGAGTGACTTTGTGAAACCAGCTTGAGAAGAAGCGAACCTAGGCACCGCACCCCCGCATTTATGCATAAAAGTTTCGGTTGTTGGCGTCGTTGACTATACGCAGAGGGTAGGGGAGGTGTTGAGCATCCGCAGCTGCCGGGTATTACCGCAGGACCTACTCCGAGTTCAACACCTGACTTGGTTCCACTCGCACCGCCCGCCATGCAGGGATCAGATATGCAACTGAAGCAACGATGGCCAGAACTAGTAGAGAGCCTAACAGAACGATTGGATCGGTTGGTGTCACCTGAAAGAGCAGACCAACAATCAAACGTGTCAACACCAATGCTCCAGCCAGGCCGAAGAGGAGGCCCACTCCGACGACGCGCAGCCATTGTCTGCCCACCAGTTGTACGATCTGCTTGGCGGTGCCGCCCAGAGCCATCCTGATTCCAATTTCGCGGGTTCTTTGATTGACGGAGTAGGCGAGGACACCATAGACACCCAGGGTCGCCAGCAGAAGTCCGACGCCGGCCGAGATCAGGAGGAGCTGCATTGGTGTACGTCGCGGAATCAAGGAAGCGGCTACCCTATCCTCGAGCGCCACTGTCCAGAACGGAGTAATTGAGTTGTCGACTCGACTGATCGCCCGCCTCAGGTCCGGTGTGGCAGCGACCGGATCGCCAAGCGTTTTGACCGCTAGCCTGAAGAACGAGAGACCTGCCTGACCGTGCGGACGGTACAAAGCACCAGTGTGGTCAAAGGAAGTGAGGTCGTTGTGACTAACGGAGCCCACCACACCCACAATCGTAAACCAGTCCGAGGCTTGGTCGTCTTCAACGTGAGCCGTGAGGGAAACGCGGGCACCTATGGCGTTGGTGTCGGGCCAATATCGCTCTGCCAGCCACTCGTCTATTATTGCCACCGGTGCGCCGTCAACTCGGTCGTTTCTGGTGAAACTGCGGCCTTGGGTTATCGGAATCCCCAGAACATCGAAGTATGTGGGACTCACGAAGTATGTCTCGCTGGTGAAGACCGGCCCATTGCCGCCTTCTTCCATCACCTCAGGGGTCACGACCCTCGTGTTCCCGACTCCGGAGAATGGAAGGTGGCTGACCATTGCGGCGTCCTCAATTGCCGGTTGCGCTCTCAGCTCTTCGACCGCCGCGTCGATGAACTGAGTCCTGCTCGCCACATCAGAATAACGATCTCCGGGTAGGGTGACCGCTGCACCGAGCACCTTTGTGGGATTGAAGCCTGGATCGACTGCCAGCACGTTCCGCATGGTAGCGAACATCAGTCCGGCACCAATTGTGAGAATGAACGTAACAGCAATCTGAGTGCTCACGAGGACACTGCGGAGAGTGACGCTACGTTTCACCGACGTTGGCGCTCGTCCTCCAGAAGTCACCGTGGCGGAAAGATCTCCTCTCAACATCCGCAACGCAGGGGCTATCCCGGCGACCACACCCACTACCAGTGCCAGCCCCAGCGTGACACCCACGGCAGCGAGGTCCATGTGCACCTCTGCCATTCGCGGTACGTCGTAGACCTCAAACGACTCCAGCAGTCTCATACTCCAGGCACCGATCACCAGGCCCAGTCCCCCACCGATAGCCGAGAGCGACACGCTTTCCGTCACGATTTGCCGCGTAACCCGGAATCGGCCGGCACCCAACGCATGCCTGACCGCAAAATCCCGCGAACGGGACGAGGTCCAGACGAGCAAGAGGTTGGCGATGTTGACGCAGCCGATGAGCAAGACGAACAGAACGCCACCCCAGAGTAGCAGGAGCGGAGTCCGAACGTCCTTGATGAGGTCGTCGTGAAATGGCAACACCTCGGTGCGAAACCCCGACTCGCGGACGAGATTCTGGATGTCCGGGGGATAACGCTCGAGAGTCGCCGTGTTCAGTGCGTCGATCTGCTCTCTCGCCAACTCGACAGTGTTGCCAGGCCGAAGCTTCGCCAACATCTCCGGTCCGCCGGAGTAACGGTTCCCGTCGGCTCGTCTCTCGGGGCCAAATGCGAGCGGAGTCCAGATGGATGCTTCCCAGGTTGGAAATCTGAATGGCTCGTCCAATACTCCCACCACCGTGTACGGAACCTCTCCGATGATCAGGTCCTGTCCGATGGCGCCGGTCTCGCCACCGAGTTGGCTTTGCCAGAGTGCATAGCTGATGACAACCTTGAGATGATTGCCGGGTTCCGCATCCTCTTCCTCCAAGAGGCGACCGACGTGCGGGCGGGCTCCCAGGACGCGAAAGAGAGAAGGGGTGAGATCGATGCGGAACGCGTGTCGGCTCGATTCGCCGTCACCGATGATCGAGCCGCCCAGACTGTACAGGCCTACGTCCTCGAACGCCGCGATGTTCTCCCGACGGTCGAAGTAATCCGGAATACTATTCCCAGCGCGATCCTCCTGAGCCTCCGGGTAGCTATTGTACACCGTCAGTATGCGGTCTGAGTCCGGATAGGGGAGCGGGCGCAGTACGATTGCATTCACAACCGGAAATATGACTGAGTTCACCGTCATGCAGAGCGCAATTGTGAGCACCGCGACTAAACAGAAGGCTTTGTGTTTGCTCAACGCCCTGAGTGAATGCCGGAGATCGTGAACGAGAACGTCTAGTACCCATTCGCGTGTCACGATGTGCACCGCGTCCGGGATGGCCGCCAGGACCTTGGCATAGAGGTCGGTGTTTGATTGCCGGCATCGGGCATTCGATTCGAGAAAGCGACCGATGAGTTCAGCTTCCCACTCTTCCCTCCATTCCTCTCGGCGATGTCGAGGGATTGCCACGCTGAGCATCCGGATCAACAGGCGCGCCACCGCGAGCTTCCTCTGGCCGGACGGCTGCGGTTCGGGAGTCACGCTTGTTCGACCTCTCCCGCTGCGGAGTCGGCGGGAAGCGGCTGACGCAACAGTGGGTAGCGTTTGAGTGCGTTGGCCAATGCCACGGCCCCGGACATGCTTATCTCGTAATACCTGCGCCGCGGCCGTTTGGCTTTCGTAGCGATCGCCTGCGATTCCCACTTCGATTTCACGAAACCGGCGCTTTCCAGCCGCCGCAACACTGGGTACACGGTACCGCCAGGAAGGCCCGACGCATCCATAATGTCAAACCCGTACCTGAGGCCATTGGAGAGTGCATGCAGTACAACTGCTGCGGCGTATGAGAGATTCATGGTTAACCTCTGACCTATGTAGCATTCTGTCTATATGATAGATAGTTTGCTACATAGGTGCGCGGATGTCAAGGGGACGAGGGTGCTCCCCTGGCGCTCGCCTGCACTGGCCGCCAATTTGCGTGCGACGCTAGATATTCATTACCAATTCCGAGGAGCGCCGAATGACCCGGAGATTCTCGCGCCGCGATTTTGTGAAGAGCAGCTCGGCTGCGCTGGGCGCTTTTACTCTTCCTGGCACTCGAGTTCGTGTCGTACAGGAATTCGATCTCGTTGTCCGAAACGGCACTATCCTAGATGGCACCGGCGGACAAATGTGGCAGGGCGATCTGGGCGTCGTCGGAGACACGATTACCGCGATCGGATCGATTGCGCCGGATCGGGGAACCCGCGTGCTGGACGCTGCAGGCCTGCATGTTTCTCCTGGCTTCATCGACATACACTCGCACTCGGATAGTAGCATTTTCGCCTATCCGACGGCCGACAGCAGGAGCCGACAGGGCATCACCACAGAGGTTACGGGACAGTGCGGCTTTTCAGCGGCGCCACTCGAAGGTGTGGATGCCGATACCCGCCGCGCGAATCTGGCGGAAGAAACCGGAGCCCCTGTTGAGTGGACGAGTATCGCTTCGTACTTCGGGACACTCGAGCAGATCGGAATCTCGGTCAATCAGGCGTTTCTCCTGGGCCATGGCTCGATGCGGCAGAACGTCGCTGGCCTGGAAGACCGACACCTGACTGAAGCTGAACTTGCGAGCGTGGTGCGGTCGGTCGAGGAGGGAATGGATGAAGGGGCTTTCGGTCTCTCGACCGGGCTGGAGTACACACCCGGTTTGTTCACGCCGACAGAGGAGATCGTAACACTCTCCCGAGTGATCGCTCGGCGCGGGGGATTCTACGCGTCCCACATCCGGAACGAGGAATCAGGCCTGCTGTCCGCCATACATGAGGCCATCCAGATCGGCAGGGAAGCCGGCTTGCCGGTGCAGATCTCGCATCTCAAGGCAGCGGGAAGGCCGAATTGGTCGAAACAGCGAGCCGCATTGAACCTCATCGAGTCCGCGCGCAGAGATGGGGTGGATGTGATGGCCGATGCATATCCCTATACGGCGTACTCCACCGGTCTCACTATTTTCCTACCGCCTTGGGCACTAGAGGGAGGTTGGGACGGACTCGGTGCACGCTTGAATGACTCTGCCGAACGTGCACGCATTCGCGATGATGTTGTGGAATCGGTCATGGGAGATCCGGGTGAGTTCAACCTCATCGTCATTGCAAGCACCAAGACAGAAGGAAACCGGCATTTTGTAGGTAAGAGTGTGGCGGAAATTGGGGAAACCTGGGGTGTGGAACCGGCTGAAGCTGCGCTGAGGCTACTGGTGGAGGAGGAGGGCGCTGTCGCCATGATCGGTCACGGCATGAGCCCGGAGAACGTTGAAATGGTTCTGTCTCACCCGCTAGTCATGATAGGCTCCGACGGATCCAGCATTGCGCCAACCGGCAAGGCCGCCGAAACGAGACCCCACCCGCGTCTGTACGGTTGCTGTCCGCGAGTCCTGTCGCACTACTGTCGTGAGCGAAGTATCTTCGACCTGCCAACCGCTGTGCGTAAAATGACCGGTACCCCCGCGGACCAAGCCGGCATCACCGACCGCGGCCGCATTGCTCGAGGGAAGAAAGCCGACCTTGTGGTGTTCAACGCCGCGACCGTGAAAGACGAAGCAACTTTCGACGATCCACACCAGTACGCCACAGGAATCAGCTATGTGGTGGTCAACGGTCAAGTCGTGGTTGAGAACGGGGAACACACCGGCGCGCGGCCGGGAAGGGTGCTGCGGAAGGCCTGATAGCTAAACCGGAGTCGAAACCCGTGGCTCCGATGGAGCCTCCAGCTCCTTCGCGCGGTTCTGCGTCAGCATCCGCTCGGCGAATTCCAGGCGCTCTTCCAGATCGGCGTGGCGATCGAGTACTTCAATGTGCTGTTGTTCCAGGAGGTCTTCGAGCTCGGCGATGCGATTCTTGAGTGTTTCTGTGTCCTCGCTGCTCTTGAGCTTGCGCAGCGGTCCTCTTCCCCAAATCATCGTCTTTGCGCCCCACGCGAGTGCGCTCAAGAAACTCAAGATGACGATTGGCTCCAGCAGCTCAAAAAGATGGGGATCCATAGTTCCGCTCCGTTAACGTCCAGCGACACTACGAAAGGTAGCTGGGTCGGTTTCGGATCGAAACAAATGCGGAGCCAAGTGTGGCTACTCGTATCGCAACGCCTCCAATGGATCAATGCCGGCAGCTCGCCTGGCGGGCATGTAGCAGGCGAGCAGAGCAACCATTGCCAAGAGTATCGTGACGGAAATGAACGTCAGGGGATCTGTCGCGCTTACCTGAAAGAGCATGCCTGAGAGAACACGACTCAGGGCCAGGGTGCCGACCGCTCCCAGGCAGATGCCGGCCAAAGTGAGCAGCATGCCCTGTCGGACCACAAGAGCTACAACGTTTCCATGCGCTGCTCCCAGCGCCATTCGCACACCCACCTCTCGCGTTCGTTGGCTGACGGTGTATGACATCACGCCGTATATGCCAACTGAACCGAGCAGCAGCGCGACAGCCGCGAACAAGGCCAATAGCAGCATGGAGAACCGCTCCGATTCGACCGAGTCGGACAGCAGCCGATCCATCGTGGTCACCTCGTAGAGCGGGAGGTCTGGATCGAGCGCCCGCAGTGCGTTTCGAACGTTAGGAACCAGATCGAGCGGGTCGCCGCTTGCGCGCAAGGTGAGATACATCGACGCGGCCACATTGAATTGCGCGTATTCGAGATACACCGCCGGCATGGCGTCTTCCGCCAGACCCTGCTGCTTCACGTCCCCTACAATGCCGACGATCTCGAGCAACTCCGTTCCGTTCCGCCCACCCCATAGGATGTGCCTCCCAAGCGCTTGTTCATCGGGATAGATTCGGCGCGCGAGCGTCTCGTTGATCACCACGACATGGGGAGCATCCGGCTGATCACCGGTCTGGAAACTCCGCCCCGCCAGGAGCGGGATTCCCATTGTCCTGAAGTAGTCCGCCGTTACTCTCCGGCGCGCTATGGGGCGGATTTCCTCATCGGGCCGATTGGGCACGG
>JBDGYW010000120.1:0-11843 GCA_039588935.1 Gemmatimonadota bacterium
CGGTTCGGTGACAGGTACGTCATTGCCGAGACCGCAGGCAAACGCCGTGACGTGGAGGCGGCGAACAGAGGGATCGCGCTCATGGATATTGTCGGCGGCACCGCAGACATGCGGCTCGACGATTTCATGACGCCGTTCGAGGATGGCATCAGTTACGGTGACCTGCCGATCCTTTCGGCGGCTGAGATGCACCTCATCATTGCCGAGCATGCCCTCGCGAACGATGACATGACGACGTTTGCCACAAACATCAACGTGCCGCGTGGGTGGGCCGAACTCCCCGACTGGGTCGACGGTGGTGCCGGTATGCCCACTGCCACCGAAATGCTCATCTACGAGCGCCAGGTGGAGTTGTACTTCCAGATGCGGCGCCTGAACGACATGTACAGGTTCGGCATTCAGTCGGACAACTGGCAGGCGGCTAGCCATGCCGTGACGGCCCCGGGCACGTTCTGGCCGATCACCAAGGCGGAGATCGACGCCAACTGCCACATCAACCCGGACTGGCCGTCAAACGTGCCGTGCGAAGGCTGATGTAGGGACTCCTAGCTAACCCTCAACTTGAGGCGAGTCACAGAGTATCGTGGCTCGCCTCTTTTATTGGACCGAGGATTGACGCTGATTGAGAGCGGAATCACGCGGAAAATCCGCGTTCATCCGCGGCAGTCACGGGATCAGCAGTGGGACCAATACCTTCAGCAGCGGGATGTTAGCGGTCAAACCGAGGCCGGGTTCGATCGGTGGTTGGCCGTCTTCGGTACCTCCGCCCAGGCCGATTGCTTCGTGCATGAGGATCGCCAAGCCAACCGTTGTGATACCGATCGCGACCCCAGTCTTCCACGCAACAATCTTGCGCTGTTCGAGCCGCGTGAATTGGGATCGGTCGAAGTAGAAAACCGCACCGTTCGTGCGTTGCCTGAAGCCGTAGAATGTCCTGAGTTTGCTCGAGAACAGGCTGAGCGAATCAGACCCGCTTCTGTGGACGTGCCCCTCGACGGTGCTCACGTCGTTGATGGTCATGGTGCCCAGGTCGAGTGCTCGAGGAGATTCGAGTTGGACTCGAACTTCCGTGCCCGGCTCCGGCAGCGGGTCAACGTCGTGAACGGGGAAATACTGATAGCAGGCGCTCGAGGTCAAAGCCAGCAAGAGTATCAATGGCGTCGTGCGCACGGGAACCTCCAGAGACTTTCGTTCGTTTACGGTTGTCTGGCAACCAAGACCGGTGTGACCGAAATGTAGGACGATCCCGCCTCACCGTTGCCAAGTTGGCCCAAATCGCCGTACCCCCAACAGTACAATCTTCCATCTGTCGCCATTCCGCAGGAGTGTTGGGTATTGGTGCTGATCTGCGTGAACAACAAACCTTCAGCACCATGTATGGGGTAGAGCGTGCACGGGAAAGAACGCAATACGCCGAACTCGTCTTCAGTGCTGCATAACTGTGGTGCGGCGGCTCCGAGCTGCCCGTTTTCATTGTAGCCCCAGCACCACACCTCGCCAGAGACACGCATTCCGCACGAGAACGCTCCGCCGGCGCTCACGTCGCTGTACTCGCCGCCACCCGCCACCAAAACGGGTTCGCGACTCAGAATGCCCGTGCTGTCTCCCAGTTGGCCCTGCTCGTTGTTACCCCAGCAGTAAGCGTCTCCACCGGCGGTCACACCGCACGTGTGCGTGATCGCCGCCGATATCGTCTGAAAGGTCAGGCCCCCCGATACCGGAGAAGGCGACTGAGTATTGTCGCTGGTAGTATTCCCCAGTTGGCCCTCATCGTTTCTTCCCCAGCAGTACGCCTCTCCCGGTACAGTAAGTGCACAAGCGTGGAAGCTTGCTGCACTGATTTGACCAAAGCTGAGACCGCCCCCTACGGGCACCGGAGCGGTGCGGTCGTTGGTCGTGCCGTCACCAAGCTGCCCGTGTTCGTTGTAGCCCCAGCAATACGCTGAACCGTCCGCCGTGAGTCCGCATGTGACACTCCCGTCCGCATCGACCGACACCAAGGAAACGCCACCGGCAACCTCTACGGGCACAGCGGAGTTTCCTTCAACGCCGGTGCCCAGTTGACCGTTGAGGTTGAGGCCCCAGCAATACGTCTCACCGGTTACCGCAATAGCGCAGGTGTGACCGCCGCCGCCGCTGATCGATTCAAATGTATGGCCTCCCTCAACGGCCGCCGGGATGTCTGTATCGCTGGTGCCGCCGTTGCCAAGCTGACCGTGTTCGCCCCAGCCCCAGCAGTAGGCTCGACCACCATCGGTGAGGGCGCACGTGTGTAGCAGTCCAGCGCTCACGGAAACAAAGGGAGTGCCGGGATCGGGCCCCAACGCCGAATTCTCCGAGTCGGAACAGGCGGCCAACAGGACCACAGCAACAACTGGCAGGAAACCTCTCACACGGGCGCTGGCCACCATCGAGTATCTCCGGTACTTTAGGAACACTGGAATGCTTCGGGCCGTAGAGTAATAATCGGCGGCGCGTATTAGCAATACCCCGCACAGCCGCGAGAGGTCACCGGCATCAAAAATGGAGGCCAGCACGTGTTTGTTCCCTTACGCCAAATTCATTGGAATCCAGTGCCGTGGCTGGGCACCAACATAGGTGTTCTAGCGCTGTTGTTGATCCTCTCTGGGAGCGAAGCGTCCGGTCAGGAATTTGCGGGGTTCAGATACAGCGACGGTAAGTGTGTGAACGATGAAGGGGAGGAAGGGCTCAATCCCGGATACATAGGTGAGTGTGGAGGATTGCGAGCCCGCGATCTGCGCGAAGCCAACCTCAACGAGGTTGATCTCTCGGGTGCCGAGATGCACGGTGTCAGGGCCAGAGCCGTGAAGCTCAAAGATGCCGTACTCGTTGGCGCCAACCTGAGAACCGCGGAGTTGGAGGCCGCCGATTTGCGAGGGGTGGATCTGACGAATGCGCGTTTGGACCGGGCGAACCTGCGACTCGCTGACCTGACAGGCGCAAAGCTCTTCGAGGCACGCCTCGACCGGGCGAATTTTGAAGGTGCGGTGCTTCGTGATGCAAACCTGGCTCGGACCGACTTGCGGCGCGCTGACTTCAGAGGTGCCGACCTGAGCTATGCGGATCTCACACGGGCCAACCTGCGCGGCGCGATGTTCAACCAGCAGACTATTTTCCCGGCCAACCTCCCGGCGCAACAAGCCCAGTCGCGGGGAATGGTTTATCGACCCTAGTATGCACCCCGCGGAGGAAGCAAACGAGGCCTTCGCAAACCTCGGGACGCGCGACTTGGTGCGCCTGGTCTTATGGTTTGGGATCCTCACCGGCATCACTGAAGTTGTACTCCTGGCAATCATCAAGATCGGCTCGCTCGCGTCAGCACCGGCGGGGTGGGCAAGCCCCGACGAGCGTCTCCGCCACAGCTACTTGTGGCTGAGCCCGCATGTCGTGTGGATGGCTCCTGTGATACTCTCTGCCATTCTTGCAATCCCTGCCACTCTGCTCGCGCTGACCGGTCGAATGAAAGAAGGGCTGCGTTCATTTCGATTTGCCTTTGGAGTGCTGGCGTTTGTCTGCTGCTGCTCCCTGCTGTACATCTACCCGAGGCTCTACGACATCGCGGTAGTACTGTTTGCGGGAGGCGTTGCGGTTCAAGCGGCCCGGCTCGCCGACGCCAAGCGGGCTAGTGTCCTGCGGCTTGTGCGCGGTACCGTGAAGTGGATGACAACAGCGGTGGCGCTGCTCGCTGTGGTGATGATCTTTGGTGGCGCCATCCGCGAGAGAACACGCATCGGGGCATTGGTTTCCTCGGTGGCAGGAATGCCGAATGTTCTTCTGCTGATACTCGATACCGTGCGCGCTTCAAACATGAGCCTGTACGGGTATTCGAAACAGACGACCCCGAACATCGAGAGGCTCGCGGCTGACGGTGTCACGTTCGAGATGGCTGTGGCCACATCGCCGTGGACGCTGCCATCACACGTGTCGATGTTCACCGGTCGACTTCCCTACGAGTTCGACACGAATTTCTTGATTCCCTATGGTGGCGAACACGCCACGCTCGCCGATATTCTTTCTCAACGTGGCTACCTCACGGCGGGATTCGTTGGGAACCTCGTCTATTGCACGGAGGAATCGGGCATCACGAGCGGTTTCGTTCATTACGAAGACCATCAGATTGTGGTGAGTGAGTTCCTGAAGAGTTTTGCGTTGGGTAGGCGTTTGGAGCGAAGCCGTCTCCTTCACGGACTCTTCTCACACTACGACGTTTTCGGCGACAAGGCAGCGGCGGAAGTGACGACCGAGTTTTTGAACTGGGTGGACGACCGCCCGACCGATCGTCCGTTCTTTGTTTTCCTGAACTATATGGACGCGCATGAGCCCTATTTGCCGCCAGCCCGGTTCGAGCGCCGGTTTGGAACGGGCTTTGAACGACATAACGAGCTGAATTCGTACTTCATCCGTTGGGCCGCGCGGCCCGGTAGAGCGCAGATGAGCGCCGAGGAGTTGGCCGCGGAGGTCGCTGGATACGACGGCACCATTGCCTATGTGGACGAACAGATAGGGATTCTGCTCGACAAGCTCCGGGATGATGGCCTGCTGCAGAATACCGTGGTAATCGTGGCTTCGGACCACGGTGAGCAGTTCGGTGAACATGGGCTCCACGTACACGGCAACAGTCTGTTCCTGCCCAACCTGCACGTGCCGTTGGTGATCGCGTACGGGGACAACCTCCCCACAGGCAGACGTGTAAGCGTTCCCGTATCCATCAGGGACATTCCGGCGACCGTGATGGATCTAACCGGTATGTCGGGCGATGGCCCCTTCCCCGGCGTGTCGCTCGAGCGCTACTGGGCATCGGAGGGCCCGGATTCAGCACAGTCGGTGGAACCGGTGTTCTCTGAACTGACCGACATTCGCGGTGCGCCTACAATGAAGTCTATCATCGTAGGACGCTACCATTACATCTGGGGAGAGAACAGGATCGAAGCACTCTTTGACATAGAGTCGGACCCCGCAGAGCTGACGAGTCTCATGAGACGCGAGAATCAGGAACTAATTACACGCCTGCGGCGAATGATGGCTCCGCACATAAGAAACGACGCTGCTCTGTGGGAGCGGCTCCCCCAGAACGACTAGGCATCTCGGCCATCGAGTTGCTAGTTTTCGTCCCAACCGAACGAAAGGCGTTTGATGTACGTTGGACCTGAGACTCTGATGCCGCTTGCTTCCGCGCTTGCGGCCGTTGCGGGAGTGTCCCTCATGTTCTGGCGGAAGACGGTTGGAGTGTGTCGGGCAAGTTACAGGTTCATATCACGCTCCGCGTCGAAGCTCTTCACCGGTGGTCGAGGCCGCAATTAAGCTCCTGCGCCGAATCGTCGGCGGGACCCTGATCCTGCTGGTCGTAGTGCCGTTCTGGAAACTGCTGTCGGCTTTAGGTTCTCCAATCGCCCTCGAGGCAGTCCGCCTCACAGACAGCTACGCAATCCTCCTGGTCCAGGGCACCGCGGGCGTGTTGGCACTCGCGGCGGTGGCGGCGTTTCTGCTCTCGCCGGAATCCGTCGAGCGACCGTTGTTGGGGTTTGCTTCCCATCTGGAATCGTGGCACCCAACGCGGTACGCCCTAACGCTTGCAGCGGTATCCGGAGTGCTCACAGTTCTGTTCTCCGCGTATGTGTGGGGGACGAAGCCGGTGTTGGTGGACGTCCTGGCTCAATTCGTTCATGCCCGCTACTTCGCAGACGGAATGCTGGCCGGCCCTCCCGGACTGCCATACGAGTTTTGGGTCTCCGCCAATACGTTCGTGACCGAGCAGGGTTGGGTATCGCAATACCCCCCCGGACATATGGTTGTATTGGCATTGGGATTTGCCGTCAACGCCGTGTGGCTGGTCTGTCCGCTGATGATGGCGGTAGCCGTCTTCTTTACATGTTTCACGGCAGAGAGGTTGTTCCCCGACGACAAGGCTGTTGCACGCACCGGATCGTTGTTGTTTGCGCTGAGCCCGCTCCTCATGAGCCTGGCCGCGGCGCATATGAGCCACGTAACGGTTACAGCTCTACTGTCGGTTGCAGGATACTGTGCGCTTCGAGCACGAGACGAGCATTGGGCATGGGCTCTCGGTTCTGGCATGGCAGTCGGCGCCGCCTTTGCCACACGCTCACTCTCGGCGCTCGTGGTCGGGCCGGTGCTGCTAGTTGGCGTATGGCTAATCGGATGCGCCAAACGCGATCGTCCGGCCGCGTTCTTACGCGATCGGCTCATCGTCTCGTTCATTGGTGCGTTGCCGTTCCTGCTAGCTACGGCCGCTTACAACGCCCACTTCTTTGGCAGCCCCTTCGAGTTCGGCTACACCGCCTACCTGGGCCCTAATCACGGACTGGGCTTCCATCCCGATCCGTTCGGCAACGCCTTCGGTCCAGTCGAGGGACTCGCGTACACTTCTTCCGACCTCGTTGCGCTTGGCTACTTCTTGTTGAGGACTCCGATCTCCGTGGTTCTCGTCGTTGGGTTGTATCTTGCTTTCGCCAAGCGGCTGTCGTACGGCGCGACGCTGGTGACCGCTTGGGCGTTGTGCCTCGTTGCGCCGTATGCCGCCTACTGGCATCATGACCTGCTGTTAGGGCCAAGGATGATCAGTGATGCGGCTCCGGGCTGGTGCTTGCTTGCGGCCGTGGCCGGCACTGGCATGGTCCGGATGTCTCCGAAGGACACGACTCTTCTCGCGGGAGCGTTCTCGCCACGCGTTTTCGTGAGTGCTGCGCTGGTTCTTTCATTGCTGCTCGGCGCTGGATACTTCATACCGCACGACATGCGAGACTATTCGAGGACGTTTGGTCCGGGGCCTTCGCCGCCGCGGGCCAGTTCTCCCACTTTGGTATTCGTGCATGGTCCGTGGGACGGGCGAATCGTGGCCAGGCTGCTTTCCGGCGGCATGCGTGCCGATTCTGTGAACGTAGGCTTGACACTCAACTCCAGCTGCTCCATGCACGAGTTTGCCGAAACGTTCGTCCAGCAACGAGCCCATGGAGCCACTACTGGAACCCCGCGCGTGAGTTTCACCGCGGGCGTGACCGACGGGTCGCAGCCAACGAGACTTCCGAACGGGGTGCTCGTTCGTTCGAGGGATGACGAACAGCTGAGTGAAGTCTGTTTGGCTGAGGCGGCGTCAGATAGAGGTGGCGCGGTCCCGCTCATGCCGTTGCTCTGGCAGGGTGATCTGCCTGGCATACCTGGGGCCGGTGCGATGTACGTCAGAGACCTTGGCCCGATCGAGAACGCCAGGCTGATCGAGCGGTACCCGCGCCGCCGAGTTGGTGTGTTGCTGCGACGTCCCGAGGATGGAACCGCCACCATCCTTCCCTACGCCGCCGCTATGGAGATTCTCTGGGGCGCAATACCGGTAGACAACGAAGGCTCCTAGTTCCAGCTGGCCCCTTTCGCCCTGAAACGATCCGTTGGTAACGTTACCGTGCCCATGAAACCTGCACGGACTGTCATTGCCATTGGGCTGGACGGATTAGAGCCCAAGATCGTCGAGCCACTGCTCGAAGTCGGTGATCTGCCGCACTTGAAATCGCTCGCCGCGGGCGGCGGCTACTCTCGTATCGCCACGACGTGTCCTGCGCAGACGCCCGTTGCGTGGTCGACTTTTGCCACCGGAACCAATCCAGGTGGTCACGGCATTTTCGATTTCATCCGACGTGACCCAGCGACGTATTTGCCGGAGGTCGCATTAAACCGTTACGTACAAAAGAGTGCGTTTCTTCCCCCAAAGGCCGAGAACCTGAGGCGCGGAACGCCGTTGTGGGAGTTGCTGTCGGGTGAGGGAATTCCCTCCACTGTGGTTCGCTTCCCTTGCACCTACCCACCCGACAATCTCAAGGGCCGAATGTTATCGGGCATGGGCGTGCCGGATGTCAGGGGTAGTTTCGGGACTCCGACATTCTACACATCGGACCGCGACATCACCGCCGCCGAGAGTGAATTCGTCGTTCCGGTTCATATCGACGTGAACGGCAACGGTGAAACAGCACTGATAGGCCCTCGCGATCCGAAGACCGGAAAGGATGTCTTTTACCCCGTCGAGTTGAAGGTCGACCGCTTCAACAAGACTGTCACGGTGCTCTCGCGAGGAGAGCCGAACGTGCTAGAAGTGCGTGAGGGGCAGTGGAGTGATTGGTTGAAAGTGAAGTTCAAGCTTGGCAGACTGCAGTCGGTTGTCGGGATCGTACGGTTCTATCTCGTGACGGTCGATCTGCGATTTGAACTTTACGCATCGCCGGTCAACTTCGATCCCAAGTCACCGGTCTTTCCGATCAGCTCGCCGTGGGACTACTCGGGCGAACTCGCCGGCAGGGTCGGGACCTACTACACGACAGGTATGGTTGAGGAACATACCGGCCTCAACAACGGGCGCATCGACGAAACCGCGTATCTGGATCAGTGCGAGACCGTGCTCAAAGAGCGCGAGTCGATGATGGTCTATGAATTGGAGCGCCTGGAAGAGGGATTCTTCTACTGCCTGTACGACACCCCCGACCGAGTGCAGCACATGTTCTGGCGCTTTCAGGAGCCGGATCACCCCGCCAATGTCTTGGGCTCGAAATCTGAATGGGCCGGTGTCATCGAAGATCACTATCGGCGTTGTGACGCGATCGTGGGCCGCGCACTGGAGTACGCCGACGATGAGACCGTGGTGATGGTGCTGAGCGATCATGGCTTCGGTACCTATAGGCGGGAGTTTCATGTCAACACATGGCTACACGAGAACGGATTCCTCGTACTCAAGCACGGAGTCGATTCCGGTGAAGGCGCGGGAGAACTCCTGCAAAACGTTGACTGGGAGAGAACGAAGGCTTTCTCGGTTGGTTTTGCTGGTGTCTATCTCAACCTTCAAGGCCGCGAGGCTGCGGGAATCGTCTCGCAAGGGGCCGCTGCTGACGTTGAATCCGCCATCATCACTGGCCTCACCAATTTGCACGATACGGAAATCGGGACTACTCCAGTACGCAGTGTTAAGTCACGGGCGGAGGTGTACGCGGGTGATTATGCGGCCGAGTCACCCGACCTTGTTCTCAATTTCGCCGAGGGTTACCGCGCGTCGTCGATCACCGCGCTCGGTGGGATCCCGAACGAGGTGTTCCAGGACAACGTCAAGCCGTGGAGCGGTGATCACGTCGTGGATCCCGATCTAGTACCGGGCGTGTTCTTCTCGAACCGGCAGTTTCGGAACGGCAACGTGAGCATGCTCGACATGGCTCCCACGATTCTGGAAACGCTCGGTGTCTCGAAGGGGCCAAAGATGGAGGGGAGCGCGATACTAACATGAAGATCCTGGTTGTCGGGCTGGATTGTGCCGCGCCGGAGATCCTGTTCACCGATGACCGTCTGGTGAACATCCGGCGGGTGATGGATGCCGGTTGTTACGGCAAGCTGGAGAGCGTGATCCCACCCATCACCATTCCGGCTTGGATGTGCATGGCGACGAGTCAGGATCCCGGATCGCTTGGCGTGTATGGGTTTCGCAACCGCTCCGATCGCTCCTATGGCGCGCTCGAGATAGCGACCTCCCGGTCGATCAAGGACCTGACCATCTGGGATCAGATCGCAATGGAAGGTGGTCGGTCGGTGCTGATCGGCGTTCCGCCGTCGTTTCCTCCTCGCAAGGTGAACGGCATCTGCGTCGGGTGCATGCTGACGCCGGATACCACGCAGGATGTCTACACCCATCCCGCGTCAGTGAAGGATGAAATCACGGCTTTCGTGGGTGAGTATCCGGTAGATGTGAAGGGATTCAGGACCGACGACAAAGAGTGGCTGAAAGATTCGATTTATGAGATGACCAGAAAGCACTTCGAGGTGGTCCGACATTTCGTCAAGAAGGCCGAGTGGGACTACTTCGAGTTTGTTGAGATCGGAGTAGACCGGATTCACCATGGCTTCTGGAAGCACCACGATCCACTACACAAGCAGTTTGAGTCAGGCAACCCCTACGAGTCGGTTATCCGCGACTACTACAGATACGTCGATCGCGAGCTTGGAACCGTATTCGAGCTACTAGACGAAGACACGATCGTCTTGATTCTGTCCGATCACGGTGCCCGCGCGCTCGACGGTGGTTTCTGCGTCAACGAATGGCTCGTCCGGAACGGGTTGCTGGTGTTGAACGAGCGGCCAACCAAGGTGACACCGTTTGGTGAGTTGGATATTGATTGGAACAGGACGAAAGTCTGGAGTGAGGGAGGGTATTACGGCCGGATCTTTCTCAACGTCAAGGGACGTGAGCCGCAGGGGTTAATCGATCCGGATGATTACGAGTCGGTACGCCATGAGCTGCAAGAGAAACTGGAAGCACTGCTCGATGACACCGGAAAATCCATGGGTACGAGAGTATTTAGGCCGGACGAGATCTACCAGGATGTGCGAAATATTGCCCCCGACCTGTTAGTTCACTTTGGAGACTTGGCCTGGCGCGCCATCGGCGGTGTCGGATATCCGTCCGTTTACGTCCAGGAGAACGACACCGGCCCGGACGACTGCAACCACGCTCAGTTCGGTGCGTTTGTGCTGGCGTCGTCGAACAGCCCGATTCAGGGAGAGATCGATGGGGCGCATCTGCTCGACCTTGCTCCGACGCTGCTCGAGCTAGCGGGATACGACACTCCACCGTCCATGCAAGGTTCGTCTCTGGTGCAAGGAAAAGGACGGCCGAAGCCGCCCGACACCGGACTTTCCGCGGAGGGAGAAAAAGAGGTCAAGCGGCGCTTGAGCGGGTTGGGCTACATCTCCTGATATCCGGTGTTGCCGCTGCATGGCTCACTTTTGCAGCCCTGGTGTAGTAGAATTCATAAGCCTCCTCTGGAGTCTTCCATGCGACGGACCGGCTTGTCCCTCACGACTCTCCTTCTTGCCACAATCTGCCCGATCTTCGGACAACAGGCGACGTTCGTCGGGGTCGTGGCCGATTCTCTCACCGGTGATCCACTCGCAGGTGCCTATGTGTCGTTGTTGGGTCAGGACCGAACAGTCATAACCGGTGTGAACGGCCGGTTCGAACTGGGAGGAGTGAGCACCGGCGACGTGACGGTCCAGATACGTAGGCCTGGATTCAGGTCTGGTTCGGTGGAATTCGAGATCACGGTAACACGTGCTGTCACGGTGGACCTCGGCACGATTGTGTTATCGCCGCTTGTGGTTGAGCTGGACCCGGTTGTGGTTGAGGGCACGCAGGTGGACCGTAAGCTCACCAGAGTCGGCTTCTTCCAACGCATGGGTACGGAGCACGGCACCTTCCTCACCCAGGAAGAGATCGAGCGGCGGAATCCCAGGAACACCACGGACCTGATTAGACGAATACCCGGCTTTCGCGTGACTCAGGAGGGAATTGGCAACTCGGTGTCCGGCGGCCGCGGCGTGCCCAGCATCAGCCAGGGGTTCTCGAGGTGCGACATTGATTACTACATCGACGGTGTGCATGCGGATGGTGCCGTGATAGATGACGTGCTGCCCAACGCGATTGCCGCCATGGAGGTTTACACAGGGTCCGCCACCATCCCTCCGGCGTTTCGGATGTCGGGCAACCCCAGATGCGGCGTGGTGGTGATCTGGACCAAGACCGGCGGGAGGAGGCCGTTGGGGGTCTAGGGTTGGTCGAACATCTCGAACTTGACCGCTGAGTATTCCGGGGTGTTCACTGCGGGCGATGGCAACCGAGCCGTCGGCCGGTGCGGTTGATCTGCCTCGGAGAACGCGTGACCTGCCTCGGAGAACGCGTGACCTGCCTCGGGGAACGCGTGACCTGCCTCGGGGAACGCGTGACCTGCCTCGGGGAACGCGTGACCTGCCTCGGGGAACGCGTGACCTGCCTCGGGGAACGCGTG
>JBDGYW010000121.1:0-11821 GCA_039588935.1 Gemmatimonadota bacterium
CTTCCTCATGAGGCGACGTTCCTTTCCCCCGGGCGCCAACCCGGGCTGCGCTGGTTGATTTCTCAGCGGAAAGTTACGTCGCCTCTCCTTTTACACACCCTTTGATCCTACCTCCGACAGGCTGCAGGGTTCACATGCGAGCGTACGAAGGTGTCCTGGAAGCACGATGGCTGCAAGGTTGAGTCTCTTGTCATATCTCGGTTTGACGGTGACAGTGAGGACCACGATATTGACCGCTCATCACCTTCCTCGTTCCTCATAGGAGTGTCAAGTGATCACCCAGGCCGTGAATGCGACCATGCTACCGTCCCTTCGCATCGGACTCACCTGTACGCTGGCCGCTGCGCTGATGATGTCGCTCAGCACCGCAGTTCGAGTGGCTGCCCAGGAACCGCCTCTCAGTGATTTTGGAGCATATGTCGAGCACAGTGTGGTGGACTGGAATGTCCCCGGTCTGTCGGTCGTAGTGGTAAAGGATGGAGACGTGATATTCTCGCAGGGATTTGGAGTGAGGCAGCGTGGCGAGTCACCCGTGGTTTCGGAGCGTACGTTGTTTGCCATTGGTTCCACTACCAAGGCGATGACGGCTGCCGCGATCGGGATGCTCGTAGACGAGGGGAAGGTGAACTGGGATGACCCGGTGACAAAACACCTCCCGGGTTTTCAGCTTCACGATCCTTATGTGACGCGGGAGATAACGATCCGCGATTTGCTCACTCATCGCGCTGGACTCGGCAACGCCGATTTCCTGTGGTACGAGCGAGAGACGAGTATAAACGACATAATGGATCGGATCCGACTCGCGGAGCCAGCCTACTCGTTGAGGTCGGGTTTCATTTACCAGAACATCATGTTTGCTGCCGCCGGCGAGGTCGTCGCCAGCGTGAGTGGCATACCTTGGGCCGAGTTTGTACAGACCCGGATATTTGATCCTCTGGGGATGACAGCCACTATCCCTACCGCCGCATCTCTGAACCTGCAACCCGACGTTGCCTCACCTCACTATGAGGTTGAGGGTGACGTGCGGGTAATCGAAAACGCCAGCGTCGACGTGATTGGAGCGGCCGGTTCGGTGTGGTCCAACGTGGATGACATGTCGAAGTGGATCCGGCTGCTGTTGGCTGGAGGCAAGACGACGAGTGGGGATGGACTTCTGAGCCCGGAGACTGTTGGTGAGCTGTTCACACCGCAGGCAATCGTGGGCAGCCGTGGGTTCTATCCCACTGCCCGCCTGACAAACCCCCATTGGAGCACATACGGCCTGGGCTGGTTCCAGGCAGACTATCGTGGTCGGGCGGTTGATTTCCACACTGGCAGCATCGATGGAATGGTCGCGATTGTCGGTCTTATCAGGGATGAAAATCTGGGAATCTGCGTGTTGGCGAATCTGGATCACGCGGAGCTACGGCACGCACTCATGTATCGGGTCTTCGATCTGTATGACGTTGGGCCGCCAAGAGACTGGAGCGCCGATCTACAGGAGTTGTATTCAGAGATTCGGGCTGAAGCTGAACAACGACTTGCTCGCGTTGAGGCCGACCGCGTTGAGGGAACCAATCCGTCGGTTGCGCTCGATCGGTATGTCGGACTCTATGCCGATCCACTATATGGTGAAGTGCAAGTTTCGATGGGCGACTCAGGGCTGCGATTGCACTACGGTCCGGGGCTTCAGGGCCCTCTGTCGCACTGGAACTATGACACGTTCAGGGTGCAATGGGATGCGGTCTGGCGGGGAAGGTCGTTCGTGTCGTTTGTTCTGAACCGTGCCGGCGAACCCAGTCTGCTAGAGATGAACAGCGCGCGGTTCAGACGGCAAGAGGCCGATCCGGACGGAACATGACCATATAAAAGACAGCCCCGGACTCATCCAAGATCCCCGGGGCTGTCTTTCTTACGTTCTATGGCTGTGCCCGATACTGCATCACAACCGTTACTTTGAGAACCTTTCTAGAAGCGTAACCTCGCGATGCTGACTCCGATCTGCGGCGGACTGCGGCCTCGCGAAAGCCGCCTCGCGAGTGCGTCCGATGCAAACCCGATCCTCGGCTGTGGGCCGAGTTCGAGTGCAACGCCGGCATCGAGGCGGCGGTTGATGGCAGATGCTGAGAGAGGCGCATCGATCCAGGACCACAACCCGAAGCCTATCACACCAATAAGTCCCGCCCCAAACTGGCCGCACTCATCCCAATCCCAACAGTCTTCTACTCCACCAACTGCCACTGCATAGGACACGACAACCCCACCGAACATGAGTGCTCCCTTGCCCCACTGGCCGTTGTAGCCTTGTCCAGCGCCCGTTATCAGGAAACTCAACAAGAACGCCAGTCCTGGACTCTTGCGACCTGTCGTGACCTGTGCAGACGGCTGGGCGAGCGGCTGTTGAGCTGGTGGTTGAACTGCAGCCTGAACGGGCTCCTTTGTCCGGCGCTCGATACGGTCGTACGAGATCCGAAACACGTTGCCATCACGGGTTCTGATGCGAAGGCTCTCTCCGGGGATATCCTCGATTATCGTACCACGGAGTATGCTGCCGTCCTTAAGGTAGACAACATCTTCTTCTTGTTGTTGGGCGTTGACCGAAGTGGGAACAACGCTCTGCACTGTCACAGCAACAAACAAGGCCAGAAAGAGCGGACCGAGACAACGGAGGGGGCGTCTCATGTTGCTACTCCTCGTGGTTTGGAACGGTCGGCGGAAGCGCTGGACGCCGAGTATTCGGTGGCGCCGTTGGGATCACCTGCAATTTGCGGATTGTGTTGGACGACAGCAAGGGCTGCTTTCGAGCGAACATTCGGAGTCTGGGGCGAATAATAGTAGATTATCCGATTGTGAAGTGCGGCCACTGCTCGACCCCGGTCCCAGACGACGCGACCTTCTGCCACCGATGTGGCTCCGCGGTATCCGATGCTGAAGGCCAGGCGGCAGCTACAGCCGCGATGGACGAGTCCCACGAACAGCATCTAGAGCGTATGCTCCGCCATGAAACCAAGGGTGAGTTCGAGATCGAGCGGTTGCTCGGCAAAGGTGGAATGGCACTGGTATATCTGGCGAAAGAGGTACACCTGGATCGAAAGGTTGCGATCAAGGTGCTGCCGCCCGAACTCACGTTCGGACACGGCGTGGAACGGTTCAAGCGAGAGGCTAAGACAGCCGCGGCGCTCGATCACCCCCACATAATCCCCATTCACCGTATCGCTTCTGGCGGGAAACTCTTCTGGTACACGATGAAGTACGTGGAAGGTCGTTCACTGGAAGACTATCTGAAGGAGCACAATACGCTGTCGCTGGAGCAAACCATCCAGATTCTGGAGCCCGTGGCGGACGCACTTGCTTACGCACACGAGAACCATGTGATCCACCGGGATATCAAGCCGGCAAACGTCATGCTCGACGAGCGAAACAGGGTGACAGTCGCTGATTTCGGCATCGCCAAGGCGCTCACTGAGGCGACTCTCACAGCGTCGGGGTCCGTGATCGGGACGCCATATTATATGTCGCCCGAACAGGGCATGGGCAAAGTCGTTTCGGGTGCCTCGGATCAGTATTCGGTGGCAGTCATGGCCTATAGGATGCTGTCGGGGCAGGTACCATTTGATGGCGATTCTGCTATCGACATTCTACACAAGCACTGCAAGGAGCCGCCGCCGCCGCTGAACGTGTTGACCCCCAACCTGCCGCGACACGTGTACGCGGCAATCGACAAGGCGCTCTCAAAGAATCCCGATGACCGATTCTCCACCGTGACCGCGTTCGTAAGGGGATTGAAGCAGATGAGTCCCGAAATCTCGGCTGAGATGGACACGGTGGCCATGGATTCCGATCCCTCGATACAGGACAAGATCAGCACCGAAGTGATCGGAATCCGCGATGAAAACCTGTCACCTGAAGAGCGGCGGGCTGAAACCGAACAGGCGGCAACCGAGGCGACAACGGGCGGGATAAGAAAGAAGAAGACTCCGTGGTTGGCACTAGTTCCGCTGGCGATTGCGACGATCGGTGGGGGAGTAGTCGGCGGTTGGTGGCTGTCCACAAGTCAAGGTGGGACAGAGCCAGCGGATCAGGCGACGCGGTTTGCCGCTGGTGCTCAGGTGGCGGCGGAGAGCACTGCGGTGGGCACTCCACCCGTTGCGATTCCACCGGTGCCGTCCACCGGTACGGTTACTGTAACGGGCCTTCCTGCAGCGGGTCGCATCACCGTCAATGGTGAACGTCAAGCCGATACGATCTTCGAATTGGAGCCGGGCACGTATGCCATAGGCTTGTCTGCACCCGATCAGCAGGACGTTGAGACCGAACTCACTATCACCGCCGGCGCCCAATTTGCAGTGCCGTTTCTTAGCGCCTCCGCTCAAGTCACCTCTGGCACGGTCGTAGTGACTGACCTTCCATCCGGTGGCGAGATCAGGGTAGATGGCCGGCGTCAAAGGCAACCTACGTTTGAATTGGAGCGCGGGCGCTACACGATCAGGCTTACGGCACCTGGCTACCAGGCTGTTGAGAGACCACTCAGCGTGACTGCGGGCACGGGGGTTACCGTCCAGTTCACAGGCCTGCCGGTGGTTGCGGCCGTATCAGTCACTCCTGCACGTCCGGAAGTGAGTGTCGGTGACGAGGTGACTGTCAGGGCTCGCCCGGTCGATGTTAACGGCAACGCGCTGAGTGGTCGGCAGGTTCGGTGGGTCTCCGGCAATACATCGATTGCGACAGTGACGCAGAGCGGCATGATTCGGGGAGTTGCTGAAGGCAGCACGCCGATCACAGCCACTGTTGAGGATCAATCGGCCTCGGTGAATGTGCGTGTGATGCCCGTGGGAGTCGAAGCAGTGAACGTGACGCCGGTGAATTCGGAGGTGTTCGAGGGCGAGACCATCAGTCTGAATGCTAGTGTTGTGGACGAATCCGGGAGACCGATGTCCGGCCAAGCCGTTACATGGCTGTCCAGTGATCTCTCGGTCGCAACGGTAACAGCTGCGGGCGTCGTCACTGGAGTAAAGGCCGGGTCCGCCAGGGTAACGGCGCGCTCAGGTGGGCAAGCAGGTAGCGCCGTGGTAACGGTGAAGACAGTGGAGGTCACCGAACAAACGAACCCGCAGGCGCCAGCCCGGCGGCCGATATCCGGTCCGGAAGACCTGTTCTCTCGTGCCGCTCCGGAGGGGTGGAGGGTTGTTCGCGGAACGGCACCGGTGATAGCTGTCTTCAATCATCAAGAACTTGGAACGATAAGGATCTTCAGAGCCCCAGAGGCAAGTCAGGAGGCGATACTCCTTAACCTTCGGACTCGCCTTGAAGATAGAATGACGAGCCTACGAGAGTTGGCTCCCCCAGAACCACTCACTACGGCGGGTGGAGAATCAATTCTCATTCAGCGGTTTGACGGGAGAGAAGGCTCCAGTTTCGCTGAGACTCGCTGGAGCGTGATCTTGGCGGCGGCTAAGAATGACGCGCGAGCGGTTGGCGTAGTTGCCTTGATCACGTACTATGCCGACAGGGAACAAGCCGCCGCTGATGTCCGAGAGTTGTTGCGATCCTTGAGGCAATAGGCACGCACCAATTCTCAATCATATGCGCGTTCTCCTAGTCGATCTCAACCCGTTCATGCCGCCTGTGACGCCGATCTCGCTCGGCAACATCGGTGCGGTCCTGAAATCAACTGGTCATGATGTGGACATCGTTTCCCTCGGCTCCAACAGTAACTTCAGTCCGCAGGGGCTCTCGCACTACCTCAGGGAATTCAATCCACGACTGATCGGGCTCGGCGCTTACCAAAGAAACATTCCACATGCCCGTGCTATCGCAGAGATGGCAA
The DNA here is from genome assembly GCA_039588935.1 of Gemmatimonadota bacterium. Lineage (GTDB taxonomy): Bacteria > Gemmatimonadota > Gemmatimonadetes > Gemmatimonadales > GWC2-71-9 > JBDGYW01. The sequence goes on from JBDGYW010000121.1 coordinate 5,807, forward strand.
AGCAGGTGCTGCCCGACTGCCGAGTGGTGCTTGGGGGGCCGCAGGCCACCTTCATGCCCGACGCAGCTCTCACGATAATGCCGGAAGTGGACTACCTGAACCGCGGCGAGGGCGAGCAAGCCATCAAAGCAATTATCGAGGCGATCGACGAAGGCTCTCCGGAGCTGCCCGTTGCCGGCGCCACGTCGCGCACACCGTCGGGGGAGCTTCTCACCGGTCCGGACCTCGAGCTGGCGGGCGATCTGGACGTGTATGCATCCCCCTGGTTGACTGGCGTGCTCGACCCGTCGGCTTTGGATGAGTCGATAATGCTGACCTCCAGGGGTTGCCCCAACAGCTGCAGTTTTTGCTACACGCCGGCGGCGTTCAGCGGATCGACGAGCTACCAGTCGGTCGACCGAGTGTTGGATGACATCACATATGTGTCGCAGAAGGGAAGTGGGCGGCTGTGGTTTGCCGATCCCAATTTCTCGTTTTCGGAACCACGCGTCGTGGAGATCCTCGAGGGAGTGTTGCAGCGAGACCTGAAGGTGAGCATGTGGGTCGAAACCCGAGCGGACATGTTGTCGCACACGCTGATCGAGCTGATGAAGAGGGCCGGCGTCCACGCGGTTGCAATGGGGTTGGAGAGCGCATCGCCCAACGTGTACCCAGCGCTCAACAAGAGGATAGAGCCGGAGCACATCGGCCAGGCGGCTCGGATGGCGATCGCGGCGGGACTCGACGTGGAGCTGTTCAGCCAGTTCGCACTGCCCAATGAGACGAAGCAGGATGCGCTCATGACCTTGGAGTTCGTGAAGGATTGCGGGGTGAAGATCCAGGGCAACAGCAATGCGCAGCAGATGCACCTCTACTTCGGGACCAAGCTTCACTCGAATCCCAGCGAACATGGAATCCGGCCGCTCAGAAACGATTTGCCGCCATTTCTTGCGATCGGCGGGGAATTTGAAACTGAGTGGATGTCCCAGGAGGAGATCAAGCAGGTGAAGGGAGCGTGGCGCGCCGCATCGGTGGACGGCGGCAAGAGGGTAGTTTCGTGAAGGAGTGGCGTTTCCCGTTCGGCAGGGCTGCTGAGGCGGTTTTCGTGGTCCTCGACTCCGAATCGAATGCAGGAGGACCAGACTGGCTTGTCAGATGGATGGAATCGGCACTGCCAACGCTCAACTGGCGGTCACACCTGTTCGTGGTGGGTGGTAGGGAGGGTGAGGCGGAGCGGTTTGCCGGTACGTTGTTGGATCTCGCGGGCGAGTATCTGAACCGGCGCGGTTTCACCAGTGTATACGTGCATCCGCTGCTTCACTTGCGTGACTGTGGAGATGCTCAGTTGAAAGCCTGGGATCATCTGGTCGCGAGAACTTGGCCCTTTCAGCAGCGAGCGCGTGAATTGCTGTCTGAAGCTCGTCTCCATGTTGCGCCGATTCTGTCACCGTCACCGGACCTGTCTGTCACCGATGCGCTGCGGGCGGCTGAATACTTCCGTTCGAGAATGGCGATCCCCAGTTTCTTCCTCCCCAGTGGAACGCTGAGTGAGGTATTGAATGAGACCGGAACGGACGACTCGCGATTCTTCATCGATTCTGATGCCTCGGGCCTTCCCGCGTTGCTGTGGAAAAGTCACGTGTTCGAGACGATCCTCGATCGAATACAGGAGGAGAACGATTCCATCATCAGCCCCTGTCGAGAGCACCTGGTTGTGGACGCCAAGAAGGGTATGGCGTTTGCGTGCCTCCGATCCTGGGATCAGGATGGGCCCGGCGTGGATCTCACGAAACCGATCGATGTTAGCGCGGTTTATCCTGAACCGCCCACGGGTGGAACCTGTCTGAGATGTATAGCAGATGCGGCGCTATCGATGCGTGAGAACCTCGCGGTCAACAGCCGAGAGTTGGAGGGGAGAAAGGTCTATTTCAAGTTGAGTCTGCAGTTCGCCGAGCTGAAAGAACTCACGCTGGCCGCGGACCTGGCCTTTGCCGCGTTTGAGCTTTCACACACCGACCCGGACAGAACAGCGGCCCTGATTCAACATGCGCTGTGCCTACGAGAGTCGGGGAAACTGAAGCAAGCCGACAAAGCGCTGGCCACAGCCGCGAACTTCACAACCGACATGGGTCAGATAGCCTACCACCGCGGCAGGGTTCAGTTTGTGTGGCGAGACTACATCGAGGCGCTCGAATGGTTCGAGGAAGCGCTGGGGTCTGGATCCAACCAGGTGCCGATCGAGGACATGTGCTTCGAAATGGCCCTTTGCCACATTAACATCGAAGAGTATCCGGAGGCTCGACCGTACCTAGCCCGATCCCAGAAGCCCGAGGAGCAGAAAGCGCCGGTTGCGTTCTACCGCGGCGTATGTGAGTACGGGGAGGGCGTGTTCGAAACCGCTCTGAGTTTCTTCCGTGAAGCCTTGGCGCTTAGCCCCGCACCGGAGGATTTGGGTCGAGTGCTGTTCTATAACGGCGCATGTTTCAAGGAGTTAGAGCGTTACGAGGAGGCCGTTGACGTACTATGTGAGGCGGTTGCGGCTGATCCGGATGACCTCGCGAACCACAACCTCCTCGGCTTCTGCTATTACAAACTCAAACGGCACGAGGAGGCAGTTGCTTGCTTCTTGAGGGCAGTTGAGATAGATCCTAGTTCGGGAATCGATTGGGCCAATCTGGCGTCGAACCTAAGGGACCTTGGCAGGACGAAGGAGGCCGTCGCTATGTATGAGAAGGCCTTGTCGCTCGACCCGAGCATCGGGTTCGCGCGTGACAATCTAAATAAGCTCACTGGGTAGCCAGGATGTCTATGGACGCCCGGATCGAGCCGCTGGTGCGCTCCTTCGAGTACTCAGAGGAGGAACAGCGGCACCTGGTGCGGTTGATGACTCTCTTTGCCGAATTGTCCGATCCGCCTGACCCGAACGGTGATTTTCCGAACTACGAGGAGTACAAAGACAGTTTTCTTGAATGCATCGAAGCAGAGAATACTGAGGCTATCGAAGAGGTCTTCCTTACGTTGTACGCGCACCTCCACATGTACGAGGCCAGATATACTCCGGAAGAACGCGAGCAGATGGACCTGGCTGGTGGCTACTGGGCCCACGCTGGCGGCCTGAGTCCGATTCTGAAGGCGGCGCCATGGATCTCGGCAGCGACGGTAAGCGCCGACATAGGAGCTGGGAATGGACTCCAGGGACTGCTCTTTCAATGCCTGTACCCTCACCAATTGACGATCCAGTATGAGATCTCGAGCGACATGGTGAAGATCGGACAGGGGCTTCAGGAATGGCTCGGAATATCCGAAGATAGAGTTGAATGGGTGGTGGGGGATGTCTGCGATCAGGTATTCGAGGATATCGACTTCTACTACCTGTACCGGCCGGTCCGTCCCACCACGGCACGTGGCGAGGCCTTCTATGAGAATCTTGCAGAGATGCTGGATTGGGGAGAGCGGCCAGTGGTGATCTTCAGCATCGCGGATTGCTTGAAGCAGTTCCTTTCCCCCAGATTCAAGGTCTTCTACGCTGACGGCCACCTGACCTGTTTCCGGTCGGCGTAGTCCGCTAAGTTTTCGCCTCAGGAAATGTCCTTGAGGGGCGATCTCTTACCTCCGACTGAGTGAATTGAGATCTTCCAGACTCGAACTTTGCCGACAGCATTATTGGGGAATTGGGTCGCTGTTTCACCGTAATGGAGTGAAATCTGACGGAGCGCATACTCCTTCAGATCAGGATCGACAAGCTCACTGATCTTCCCATAACCGATCACGCTTTCGAACGAAAAAGTCGAACTGCACGCATCGGTGCCATCGCGCACGTACTGCACGTTTCGCTCGAACTCAAAACACACTCTGTCGTTGGCTCTGAAGTAGTCGATCTTCTTGCCCTTCTTTGCTGTATGGACGTAAATCGCGTCGCCGTCGTACCCGAACGAAAGGGGAACGAGATAAGGCTCAGCGTCCACGGCGAGCGCGAGCCTGCATACCTCGCTGCCAGCGATTATGCCATCGATATCCGCTCGACTCTCAATCAGTTTGTCTTTTCTGCGCATGTTCTGACTCACTGACAAACGTCCTTCCCATTCAAGTAACGGTTAGGCAACTGCACATGCTTAATGACGGCACAAGCAGGTGAAAGAGCTGCCATACCTAGCCGACCGTTGCCCGCGTATAGTCGACAAACGCGCACACGGTTGAGATTGGTAGTCGCTCCAGCCCGCCGGCCTCATCGCCATCCAGTCCTTGATGAACCAGTTCGCGCCAGTCGTTGTGAACGTGATCGAGTGCCCAACGTCCGGCCGACGTCTTCGAGGCGAGTTTTCCGGTATGTGCAGAGTAAAGGATCCTGCACAAGGTTAGAACGGCATATACCCGATAGGATAGCTTGTCTCGCCACATGCAATCCTTCTCGACGCACAGTCCTTCTCGCAAGTAGCCAACCTCACGCACCATGGCCTTATGAAACATTTCTGGCGTGATCTCTGTCACGAACGACTCCGGTGCGGCGCCCCAAAGAGTACCGCCACGTTGGCAACAATCCATCCAGATGATTGGGTTCCCGTCTGAGCCGGTGCGTCGCAACTCTCCGAATTGAAAGAGACATGCGTGGGAGTCCTCAGAGCGCACGGTCTCCTGGATGAGGAAAGACATCTGCATGCGTGTCACCCACTGATCTAGTTTGCCGGCGTCCGCAAGCCAATCATCAAGTCTACTGAATTCAGTGTCATCGAGTGGCCGTTCCATTACGGCAATGCAGTCGACATCGCTCCGCGTTGAGTCGAACTCGGGCGCTAGCACCGAACCGTATACGTAGAGACCCACCAGGTTCCCGCCCAGAATACTCGCAAACGCTTCAGGCAGTGTGGTCAGAAGGGGAGATACCTCTGCTGGAATTCGCATGAGAAGCAGCGGTCTACGGCTCGGACGGCCTCAGTGCTTCAAGCACGTCAATTCCTACTGTATCAACGCCAAACGCAAGCGTCTCGAGGGAACCGCTTGCCCTGGCCCAGGTGTCTTCCTGACAGAGGTTCATATAGAGTTCCAGGCTGTCGGCACTGACCCAACGCAGCGCATTGCCCCAGAACTCCGTACACCGGGTTTCAATCTGCGGCGTCTCAACCAGCAAGGTGCACTCAGGCCATGAAACCACCACCAGCCAGAAATGATAGTTGCGATCGTTGGCCAGGTATGCCAACTGCATGCCGGCGGGCGACAACGCCGGTTCAGAATACGGGGTATATCCGGGTCCCGGCTCAGTGTTCAGATCTAAAGATCGGCTGCGTGGAGCGTAGCTGAAGACCCCTCGTACTATGTCGTGCGCTTCCAGCGCGACACCCGAAATCGAGAGGGAATCGGGCGAAACAACCGGTGGTGTGAGGACCAACACTTCGGGCACCGTGTCCACCCGCATTTCGGTGATCACTTCTACTCGGAAGTGCACTCCCGAGTCTGCACTGAAGAAATCGGATTCCGCCCGCCATGTCTGTGGATCGACAAGGCGCATTGAACGGATTTTCTGTTCGTCTGGGGCAGAGACAGCAGGTGTGCGCTCTTCGGTGGCGCACGCGACCAACAAACTGAGGACACATGCGGCCAGAAACCAGACAGATGCCGCAGAGAAACGCTCGAGTTGCGATGGTGCGGTGGTGCACTGGTTGGTTGCGTCAGTTCTCATGGCCTACCTCAACAATCTATCGCTCGCAGATGAATGCGCCGGCTGGGCAGAACCCTACCCCGATGGCGTGGCAGCCAGTCCCCGCACGAACGCGATCACGCTCTCATCGTCCCACTTCGCCGCTCCAAGGTGCCGTAGTGCGATCATTCCAGCCTTGTCGAGCACGAACGTGGCAGGAATAGCGCGACCCTTGAAGCATTCAGGTGGCTCACCAGACAGAACGTAGATTGGCAAGTCGATGCCCCGCTTCCTGATGAACTCCCGCACGACTCGTGCTTCTTCCGTAGTAATAAAACCAAACTGTACGTCGAGGTCTGCAGTCCTGGCGAGAAGGCGTTGAAGGTTTGGCATCTCTGTGACAC
>JBDGYW010000122.1:0-11773 GCA_039588935.1 Gemmatimonadota bacterium
GGCCTGTGGGCGTCAGTGGCGCGGGAGACGTTGCTCGGCGTATACGGTGCGAAACCCTACGGTCTGGACGAGTCGGTGGACGTGGGTGTTGCGCTCCGCTCGTTCACCGTGTGGGCCGCGTACCAGATGTTTCTGGAAGAGAATCTCGGCACAATCGAGGTGGGCAAATACGCCGACCTCGCTGTGTGGGATCGCGATCTCCTCTCGGTGGAGACGGCCGCACTCGAGGACATGAAATGCGAGATGACTGTTTTCAACGGCAGAGTGGTCTTCGATGCCGCAGAGCGTTCTGCGGCTCCGCAGTGAGCGTTCTCGACATTTCCCAAATCTCCTGTCGAAGGTGCGATCCATGAGGCCACCGTTTCTTGACAACAGATGAGGCTTGCTGCATATCAGCCTGGACGTCCCGTTCCTGTCAGGAGCCAAACATGCCACGCTTCAATGGGCGTGCGATTTTCCTCATCGCCCTGGCCACGGCCACTGTCGCATGCGCCCGGCGGATGCACCGAGAGGTGACCCCACCCCAAGCATATCGTACAGTCGATCAACGGTCTCCCTTCCTCAAAGCGCACATGCGCGACGGACGGCTTTTCCTCCTCAACAACTGGTCCATCGACTCGGTCGGCAATGCAGTATCAGGGCCCGGAAGCCTGTACGATGCCAACCGCAGGGTGATCGATCGCGGCACGTACCGGTTAGCCGTGGACTCGGTCGCTCTGTTCGAGACAAACGTTGTGCGGCCTTCAGCGTCCGTTGCGGCCTTGAGCGTGATCACCGGGCTTTCAGCCGGTGTTACTGTGTTCTGCCTTTCCGACCCCAAGGCGTGCTTCGGATCGTGCCCCACCTTCTACGCGAGTGACGGACACCGCGAGTTGCTGCACGCAGAAGGGTTTTCATCGAGCGTGATACCAAGCCTCGAGGCGCGTGACGTGGATGCCCTGTACCGCGTGAAACCCTTGCAACGCACCGTCGAAATCCGCATGGCCAACGAGGCCTATGAAACGCACGTTGTGCGCATGGCGAATCTCCTGGTGGCCCCAAGGGAGACAGGGCGGAGGGTGCTGGTGGACTCAGAGCAACGATTCTGGTCGGTAACCGAACCGGCTGCGCCGACTTCCTGCACCGCGCCACAAGGGGGTTGCCTGGAGCTCGTGAATGCGTTCGACGGACGGGAACGCCTGAGCCGGGCCGATTCCACGGACCTCGCTACACGGGAGACCGTGGAACTCACATTTGCTCGCCCCTCGGGCGGGCGGGCGGCGCTTGTCGTCGCATCGCGGCAAACGCTGATGCAGACGTATTTGCTGTATCAGGCCTTCGCCTACCTGGGCTCATCGGTGGGCCAGTGGCTGGCAGCATTCGAGCGGGCGGACCCCGATACCAAAGAGCAGACCAACCGACTGGTCGACAGGCTTGGCGGCGTGGAGATCCAGGTTCGTGACACAAACGGCCAGTGGATCAACGCAGACGTGGTTCAGGAAACAGGCCCGCTCGCAGCTGATGTAAGACTTGTCGTTCTTCCCGAAGGGAGCGATCCGACCCGAGTCCGGCTCAGAATGGCGCAGGGTGCCTGGCGGGTGGACTACGTGGCACTCACGACGCTCGACACACGCGTGACGCCCATACGAGTTGAACCCCGAACGGTACTTCATGGTGACTCGAGCGCGACCGAGGCGCGGAACAGACTACTTCGCCCCGACCACACGCTGGTCACCTTCCCGGGTGACGAGTACACGCTGCTATACGATCTGCCTGACGATGCCGTGGAGTATGAGTTGTTCCTCGAGTCCAAGGGCTATTACCTGGAGTGGATGCGGCAGGAGTGGATGGCAGAGGAAGCACCTTCCAAGGCCGCACAGTTCTTCCTCGATCCGGCAGGGGCGTTGCGGCGGTTGGCCCCCGAGTTCAAGCGTGTCGAGTCCAGACTCGAAGCCGCGTTCTGGAGGTCCAAGTATGCGGGCTTCTAAAGCGCGAGTGTGCGGTCTGCTACTGGTTGCAGCCGCCCTTTCCGCCTGCAGATCGAATCCGGCGCCACGAGGCTGGCTCGCACCTGCGGAGGATGCCGCAGGCGACCCGTACGGTGCTTGGGTCGTGGTTGAGCTTCGTGGCGCCCCGGCGACCGAAGTGGTGCGGGGCGAACTCATCGCGGTCTCCGATGACAGCGTGTTCGCCTTGACCCAAGCGGCCGAGTTTCGTGCGGTGGCACAGGCCGATGTTTCCCGCGCGGTTGTGGCCTCATACGCGTCACAGTACGAAATGCTGGCGGCGTGGAGCATGATTGGCACGGTGGCAACCGTGTCCCACGGCTGGTTTGCTTTCCTCACCGCTCCGGTCTGGCTGATCGCGGGACCGATCGCGACCGCCGCTCAATCACGCGCTCCGTTGGAGGACGTGGCTCCAACTCGCAGTTCGTGGACCGACGTCAACATGTACGCGCGCTTCCCACAGGGCCTGCCACTGGGACTCGACCGGTCTCAGTTGCGACCCAAGACGATTGCTCGACGACCGCCGTGATGAGCGGTGGTAGTTGAGCCACCTCTTATGACATTATGGGATCGGTCCAAGACTCGGCATGAACGTGTGGAGCACGGCCACCCTCAAGTTCCCGCTGCTCACGCGATAGCGATTCAGGAATACGACGATTGCGGCCCCCTGCTCCGGAAATCGGGAGAAGTTGGCAACAAACCCGGCGACCTGGCCGCCGTGACTTTGTGACGTGAGCCCCTGGTATGGACGGACACTCCATCCGAACGCATATCCGGTGCCTTCTCCATTGGGAAGTATTACCTCGGTCCACATGATCGCCTTGGATTCGGCGCTCAAGAGCCGATCTCCGTAGAGAGCTTCGTCCCATTTTGCCAGGTCAAAAGCAGAACTCAGGATCCCTCCGGCCCCGAGGGTCGATGACGTCTCGGTGGGACGGCGGTTGATCAGATCTCCAGCTTTGTCTACCCAATAGCCTGACGCACGGTGCGGGATGATGACCTCAGGATCCGCCATTCGGGTCTGGGTCATTCCCAGCGGCTCGAAGATTCGAGACTGTAAGACTTGGCCGAGTGGGCGGCCTTCGATCCGCTCTACAATCATGCTCAATATGAAGTAGCCCGTGTTGCTGTAGTACCAACCCGCACCCGGAGCAAAGTCCATGGGGCGTGAGTGTGCGATCTGGATGACCTCCCCCGGCGTGAGCCGAAAGCCGTATACATCGTAGGTCCGGATTTCCTCGTAGTCGGGGATACCTGACGTATGGGTCAACAAGTGCCGCACCGTCACTCCGAGCCACTCGCTTGGTAGGTGCGGCAGGTACTGATGAATGGGATCGTCCAGCTCGAGTCTGTCTTCCTGGACGAGAAGCAAAACGGCGGCGGAGACAAATTGCTTGCTGATGGAGCCGATCTCGAACACCGTACTGTCTGTCACGGGCACAGACAGCTCCACATTGGCCATGCCGTAGGGTCTTAGATGGATGATCCTCCCTCTCGAGGCAACTGCAACGAGACCACCCGGGATGTTGTAGTTGCTCATGTGGTCCCGAATCAGCAGGTCGAGTTCGGCAAGCGCTTCGGCGGAAGGTTGCACGAGCTGGGCGGATGCCGTAGCGGAACCAAACACGAGGAAGGTCGAGATCAGGGCCGAAACGATGCTGCGAGAGAATCGGTCGCTTCGAACGGTGTTGGCGATCATGACTTCCTCCTCTTGGTCAGCGTTAAGAACGGTCGACGCTCTGATGCCGGAGTCGGGAGGTGCGTGCGGTTCGAGATTCTGTACCTCAAACCACCTTCACCGCCACTTTTCGGTGGTGTTTCACATCCCCGGCGAGGTAGACCGTCGCCATCGTTTCGTCCTACCGCCAGCTTCCCTCACTCAGCATCTTGAGCGCCTCGTCGACCGCAGCCTTGAGTTCACGGTCGAACCCGTTCAGTTCGTCTCCCGGCGTATTCACAGCCCACACGTCCGGTGCCACACCATAGTTCTCCAGGTTGATCCCGTAGTTGTTAGGCTGCGTCGGATCGAAAGACACTACCAATGAGCCTGGTGTGCGAATCGTTCCACCGTGTATGAGGCGGTAGCTCCCCGTGGCGATCACTGCCGCCGCAGTCGGATTGCCCACGATGCGACCCAAGCCCAGGTCTCGGAAACCAAGCGGTGTCACCTCGCTGTCCGATGCCGACCGCCAGTTGATCAGCATCACTTTCGGCCCGGCGATGGCCTGCCGAGGACGTCGACCTGAGCCTCGCGACGCCCACCGGTTGTTCCAGTACTCGTAAGGGCGCCGCTCCAAGATATCGAGGATCTGCTGATCGATGTTCCCGCCGCCATTGTAGCGGATGTCGACCACAATCCCCTGCGCGTTCCAATACTCATCGATCTCGTTCTCGAAACGCTGGAGGGACGACCGATTCATCGATCTGATGTGGACGTACGCGATCTGGCCCCCTGATTCAGTCTCGACGTACTCACGGTTGCTCTCCACCCATTCCTCATACTTGATGTCCCTGAGAGAATTTACCGTCTTGATCCGCAGTTCTCGGCTGCCGCTACCGTTCGGAGAATCGGCTACACGAATCGGCACGTATTCGTTGAGCGCATGATTCAGGATTCGCCAGTAGTTCTCTCCGGCTCGCAGCTCCTGCCCGTCGATGTCGAGCACGTAGTCGCCCACATCGATGTCGAGCCATTCCTTGTCGGAGGGTCCATCGCGGTAGACGTGCGTCACGCGATAGCGTCCCTCTGACGGCTCCAACTCCACGCCAATTAACCGCGTCTGGTATTCGCTTTCCATGGGATTGCTCGGCGGACCGCGAACGCCGACGTGGGAGGCGTTGAGCTCGCCTATCATCTGATTGGCAAGATCGTAGGCATCCTCATAGGTACCCACATGCTCTAGCAGAGGCTTGTATTCAGCTTTGATCGCGTCCCAGTCCTTGCCATGCATGTTCTCGTCATAGAAGCGGAACTTCATGACCCGCCAGCTCTCCTCGAAGATCTGTTCCCACTCGGCGCGGTGATCCACCCTGACGGGGAAAGAGAAAGAGACCCGCTCCTTCTCGCCGGAAGGAAGTTCCACCTTGTGGATTTCGTAAGACGTCCCTTCCTGGCTTTGGAAGAAGAATGCTGCCTTGCGATCCTCTGTTGGGACGATGCCTGAAAAACTCCCACTGGCGACTTTCTTGCGATCCTTTCCGTCGATGCCGATGGAAAAGAGCGCAGCACCATCGTCGTCCCTGCTCGTGAAATAGACGGTCTCACCGTCAGCAGACAGGAAGTAGCTCCCAACCGCCTGCTCACCGCTCGTGATCTGGACCGCGCGACGATCGATCCCATCCACCTCGACGACCATCTGCGCGGTTTCGGCCTCATCCTCCTCATCCTCCTCATCCTCCTCATCCGCACTTTGCCTCCGCATCTCGACTACCGGGTCGCCCGGGTCCTCGGTGTGGCGTGCGAGTGATGCCGTTAACAGGTTATTCGTGCCGTGGTCGCGGCTGGAGATAAAGACGAGCGTCTTTCCGTCGGGCGTGAGCCTGGCGCCGTAGTTGCGAAAAGGGTGCTGCGTGAGGTCGTACTCTCGGCGACTGGAGATCTCGAGCAGGTACACCTGCCAACCGAGGTTCTCGTCACGGCGGTCGTAAAGGAGCCACTCCCCGTCCGCCGAGTACTGAGACAGGTTGTAGCCGCGTTCCTGATTGTACGCCAGCTCCGTCGTGCGCCCGCTCGCGACCTCCACCTCGAACAGCCGGTTGGCGGCCTCGAAGGCGATTCGACTGCCGTCGGGTGCCCACACGAAATCCCCCGTCTTCTGAGATTCGTGCGTGGTGAGTTTCCTACGTGAGCCATCCGCCAGACTGTAGAGCCACATTTCCTCTTCGCCGGACTCGTCGGACACATAAGCGAGCAACTCGCCATCCGGGGAGTACTGCTGGTAGCGATCCCTCCACGGCGATCGAGTCACCTGCGTCTTCTCTCCGACCTCGGCGTCAATGGGCACGATGAACAGTTCGCCGCGATAGTCCACTGACAGGAATCTTCCGTCCGGGGAAGGGCTCATACCTTCGGCGCGATTCTCGACGTCGATCCACTCGACGAAATTCGTGGTGGGATCGAAGCTGAGATCCACCGTCACTCTCTGCGGTTGACCGTTTGGTACGGCGACCGTCCAGAGTTCGTGGTCGTTCGTGTAGACGATCGTGGTGCCGTCGGGACTGATAGAGGGGTATTTCACGCCGCCCTCGGTGTGGCTAGTGACTTGCAGGGCCTCACCGCCTTCCGCACCTATCCTCCAGATGTTGAAGATCCCGTCCCGCTCCGATACGAAGTAGATCTTCCCGTCCGCCCCCCACATCGGGATCGCGTCGTTGGTATGGTTTCTGAATTCGCGGATGTTCGTGTCTGTGAGCTGGGTGATGGCCCTGGTGCGAAGGTCCTGTACAAAGATGTTCGTCGTGCGGTTTCCCTTGTACTCCTTTCTGGTGGTGCTGAGAGGTTTCCGATTGAACGCCACCATCGTCCCGGCCTGGTTGATCATGGCGTTCCGGGCCTGATCCATCTCCATCGGCACCGGTATGCCGCCCGTTCGCGACACGGTGTACATCGGCGAGTAAAAGGGAGACGTACCTCGGGATGTGGAGAACATCACACGCTCGCCGTCCGGGGTCCAACCCCCGACCAAATCGTTTCCCGAGTGGAAGGTGAGTTGTGTGGGCTCACCGCCTGAAACGGGAATCAAGAACACATCGTCGTTGCCGAACCGGTTGCTGGTGAACGCCACCCACCGTCCGTCGGGCGAGAACCGCGGCGCTACATCTCTCGCGATGTGACTCGTTAGCCGGTGCGCGCCGGTTCCATCCACGTTGGCGAGCCAGATGTCGCCGCGGTACGAGAACGCGATTTGGCCGTTGGCGATGTGAGGATCGCGCATGAACTTGATGGGGTCCGCTGCGGCGCCACTCGGCAGACACGTCAACATCGTCAGCGCGGCGCAGGAAGAAACGAATTTCGTGAATACGGTCTTGCAGGGCATCAGTGCTCCCTTGTGGCTATCACTTGGGTGTTGTGCAATTGGAGACTCACTACGGCGTCTGTCATCTCTGTCTAGTTCTCGTACCGCTCCAGCAGCGCCTGAAACCGCGGGTCCTCACGGAGCGAGGCCGGGAACATCCCCACGCGAAGGGATTGAACGGAGATACCCGATGGCACCGAAAGCAGGTACTCCATCTGTTCGATGGCAGCGTCGTACTCCCCCGCCAACGCATAAACCCACAAAACATTCGGCTGTATGAATGCGGTACGCAACGCATTCCCTGACGCAGAGAGCAGCGACACCGCCCGGTCGGCGTGACGGATTGCCTCTGCGCTGTTCCCGAGGCCCGCATACGCATACCCTACGTACCAGTTGATATTCGGATCCGACGCTCGTTCTTCGTACACGCCCAACAATGCTGCCAGTAGGGAGTCGGAATACGCGCGGGCACGGACCGGTTGGCCCCGAAGACGATAGAACTCAGCCTTCACATAGAAATAGTTGAACGGGAATGGCCCAGCGTACGCCGGCGGCGACAGCAGATCGAACAAGCTGTCGGTCGCGCCGGTGGCTACCAGCGTCCTTCCGCTCTGCACCAACGCAAGTGCCGCCGCCCCGGGGCTGACAGTCGGCATCATCTCTCGCATCACCTGGTGTGCTCTGGCAGTGTCGCCAAACCACCCCAGGTACAAGCTCGCCTTGTTCGAGTAGGGATCCGGTTGATCGGGTGCAAGAGAGATAGCGCGACCGAGGTACGATTCAGCTTCGGCGTAACGGCGGGCCAAAAGAAACAACCATCCGGCGAAGCCTGCCCTATCCGGCGATCGTGGGTCGAGATCAGCTGCCCGTGCGGCATTCTCCAACGCCTCATTCCATTTGCCAAGGGCGGCCTGCACCACCGCAATGAACTCACGGGCAAGCGTGCTGTTCGGCCGTTGCTCCACTACGAACTCGAATTCCTCGAGCACCTGCGCGTACTCGGGCTGAGTGTTGGTGGAGTAGGCGTGCATTCCCAGAGCGAGGTGCGCCTCGGGAAGGTCGGGTTGAAGCTCCAGCGCCTTCTGCAGGGCTTCCCTCCAGCGTTCCAGCCGTACCTCCGTCGGGTCGACGAAGCTGGTGAAGAGAGCCCAATGGGCGTTCGCCAATTCCGTATACGCGAGGGTGAATGTGCTGTCCGACTCGATGGCCCGTTCGAACATGTCTACCGCGATGCGCAAGGAATTGGCATCCTGCGCGGGCCAGCCTCTATGCCACAGGTAGTCGCGACCACGCATGTATAGGTCGTATGCCAGCAGATTGTCGGTCGGCCGGTCGTTCACGGAAACGCGCTCCGGCCCAAGCAGCGTAACATCAAGCCCCAAAGCCACGCGCTCAGCGATTTCGGATTGGACGCGGAAGACATCGGCCATGTCCTCGTCGAACGTGCCGGTCCACACGTGTGTATCGTCAGACACTCTGATGAGTTGCGGGATGATTCGTACGCGGCTGGTTGGATCTGACGGACGTTCCCGTTGGACCGTGCCTTCAAGCACATAATCCACACCAAGCTCATCGCCAATCTGACCGATCGTCTTCTCGGTTCCCTTGTACTTGATTGCGCTGGTGCGAGAGATGACACCTATATCGAACAGGCCCGCCAGTCGAGCCGTCACAGCGTCGGTGATCCCGTCAGCGAAGTACTCGTCCTCCGGGGGGCCGAGGTTTTCCCACGGCAACACGACCAGCATAGGACGTTCAAAAACTCCAACAGCTCCCCAGCCGCCCGGACGCAGCCACGCAACCACGGCTGCGATGGCGACGAACAAAGCAATGCCGAATACGGCGAGCAACCGATTTCGGCTCTTCCTCCTCTCGCCCACTGTCCGAACCGACGCATCCACCTCCGCAAGCGCCAGCTCAAACTCGTCCGCCGTGGAAAACCGATCCGCCGGGGCTTTTGCCAACGCTCTACCGACGGCACGGTCGAGCGCGTCTGGCACCCCACCTCTCCCCGCTTTGAGGCTGGGCACGGGATAATCACTGGGATGCATCGAGATACCCGGATCTGAGCCCGGGTCAGAGGACGGTGGAGTGCCTATGAGCATCTCGTAGAGCACGCACCCAAGACCGTGAATGTCCGTCCTCCCGTCGACGTTCCCCCCGCCGGACGCCTGCTCGGGGCTCATGTACGCGGGTGTACCAATGGGGATATCCGTTTGGGTGATATTCAAGGCGTCGGCGGCGGCACCGATAGCCCGGGCGATTCCGAAATCTGCGACGAACGCATCATCACCTGTCAGCAGAATGTTGGCAGGTTTGATGTCCCGGTGAATGATGTCCTTCTCATGAGCGTAATGCAGGGCGCCGGCCACTTGGCGTGCAATCTTCAAGGCCAGTGGCAACGAGAACACGCCGTCTCGCTCCACACGGTGCTTCACCGACTCGCCTTCGACGTACGGCATGACATAGTAAAGCAGGTCATCGATTTCACCGGCAGCATACACCGGGATGATGTGCGGATGAATCAATTTTGATGCAAGCTCGACTTCACGGACGAAACGCCGCCGCAAGAGTTGACCGGCCAGATTTGGATCGAGGACCTTTATGGCCACCTGGCGAGCGGGACGGTGTTCTTCCGCAAGGTAGACAATCGCCATGCCACCGGCGCCGATCTCCCGCTCGATGGTGTAGCGGTCTTGGAGTGCAATCTTCAATCGGTCCAGTGTGTCAGCCACAAGCTGCGTCCTCGGTAGCAGATTCAAGCGCTATGAATACGCCAGTTTTCGGTACACGTCCAGAGTTGACAGGTGCGTGCGACAAAAGTGCAACATTTTGGTTGCGCTTGTCATTTGGCACACTATAGGCAAGCAAGCAAAGAGGATGAGCGGCCACACACCGCCGCTCATCCTCTAAGTTATTGTCTTTTATCGACTTACTCAGTCGGAACGGTGGGATTTGTCCACCGCGGATTGACTCCGTTCGTCCTACCCTTCCTCGCTCAAGATCATCCGTTCTATGAACTTCATGATGAAATCGAAGCTCGGGCGGTCCATGGTCGATTGACTCACGTATTTGAAACGCACGTTTCCATTCCCGTCGATGATGAACATGGTCGGGATGTTTTGCTCGACCCTGCTGACGTTCCACTCTGTGCGAAACAGTTCCAGACCTATCGACACTTTTCTGTCGGCGTCGATGAGAATGGGGAACGGTAGGGGAAAATCGCCGCCCGCCGCATCATACGTGTTCGGCCATGTCGCCCTGGCCGTTTCCATCCACGCTCTTCTTCCGGGATTCAATTCGGCTTCGTTGGGCGGATATTTCCACGCCTCAATCTCCCCCAGGTTTCTCTGAAAGTCGTTGACCCAATCGTCCAGCTCTTCTCTCGTGTACGGCATCACCTGCAGAATCTCCAGGTTCAGCTCTTCCCTGACACTGCGCGTTCTTTCCAACTCGACGAGTTCGGCATATTGATAGTGGCAAAACCGGCACCACTGGTTTTCATAGCGTCCCCTGGGAAAGAGGAGCAGAATGTTCTTTCCCCTGAACTGGGACAGCAAGACCGTATCCCCCTGGTATGATGGCAATTCGAACTCCGGCATCGGAAAGCCGATTCTTGCAGCCTGCCTGATGCTTGGTCTCTGGGCAGCGAGAAAGCCGGGAGTCGCAACAACCAAAAGCATTGAGGTGAGGCAAATTCGAGTCCTGGCGTTCCTTTTCATTGGATTACCCTCTCCACCATGAGGTCGTAGAAAACTCTCGGAGCTGAGGACTGGCGCATCACGTGGCATTCTCTTCTGAGAAGGCAACGCGTGTGCCACGGTCAACGTACAGCCTAACGTCTTTCAGGACTTACGGTTACGCATTCCCTCAGATGCTTGAGGCTCTGCTGGGTGTGCGATACTGAGACGACCGATTCCCGATACCGGTCACTGGTCATACAGGTCTGGAGCTATGAGCAAGGTGGAATTGGGCACACTGACCCCAATGCGAAGTTAGCCGAGGCTGTGCCCACTGGTAGTCGACGCAGCGCCTAGAATTGGTCCACAACTCCTCAGATGAATTGGCGGCGCCCGGCGTGCGTTAAGGGATCAAGTCCGCAATCCCGGCCCGTTTCATTACCTCAGCCACTATGGCTTCGAACCGTGGGTCGCCGTGCAGTGATTCGAATTCCAAGTTCCGGGCAATCCAGGGATCCGAGTAGCCCCTGTCCAACGCCGTCTGCAGGAGCCTGAGCGCCAGCTGGCGATCGCCTACGATCGCCCGACACCGAGCCTGACTGTAAGCGTACATCGCGCTCTCGCGTCCCTGTTCGCCCTCGATGATATCGAGCCAACGGGTGAACAGGCTGTCGACCCGCGTCGCAGCTCCCCGACCGTGGTGGAGCCTCGCTGATTCGAACAGGAGCGCTCCATTGTCTGGACTGATTCGCTGGGCACGCTGCAGCAGCGAATCTGCGGCGTCGTAGTTCTCCATGGAAATGAGGGTGTTTACCACGAACCGCATCGCGTCAACGACCCTGGGATGTTCTGCGCCGAAAACCTTCGCATCGATTTCCAGCTTTCGCTGGAAGAAGCGACGCGCTTGCTCGTAGTCACCCAAGTCACCGTATAGTATGCCGAGATTGACAAGCGAGTATGAAAGATCTGGGTGGTCGGGTCCGCGTGCGGCCTCCTGTATGGAAAGCGCCCGCTCGAGTAGTGGACGGGCTGTCGCTAGCTCCCCTATGTACCGCATCAGATACCCGAGGTTGCCGAGACTGGAGGCTACGTC
>JBDGYW010000123.1:0-11726 GCA_039588935.1 Gemmatimonadota bacterium
CTTACCGAGTCCGCTCCGCCGGGGCGTACCTGCACGCGCTGGAGTATCAGGTTTTGACACGTGCGCCCGACGTTTATCGAGCGACACAGGTGTTTCGCGATCAGTACCGGTTGGCACGCGCGTTCGTCATTCCATCGGTTGCACTGGCCGTCATCCTGCCGTTTTGGGAGCCTGTGCGGGCCATGGATGGCGCAGGGTTCATCGGACCGTTTCCAATCATCCGAACCCAGCTTGTTCTACTGAGCATACTCGCCGCGTCAGTCAGCTATGTCGCATTCCGCGAGCGCACGTTCCGCTACATTGCGGCAAAGATCATGGCCTTCACGACGCTCGAGGAAAATGTGACAGGGGGGGATACTTGAGCGGCAGCCTCCGGCCGATGGGTTAGAGGGGAATTCGCTGCTCGAAAACGGAAGGCAGGTACGCTGTCTGGCTCCGCCTGGCTACCAACAGGCCACCTCACCGCCCGCAGTCAATGCCGCATTTGGCGGGGCAGCCGAACCAACGAAGACACCACAGGCAACGTAGCGTACCAAGCCGACATGAGTCGCTGTGGCCGACCAACCAGTCGCTGATTCGTCGGCTGTTGTCAGAGTCACGTCCTGAGAGGGAGAATAACGGTTCTCAGCGGTGAGCTGTGCAAGGGTGCCATACTCATTGTTATCTGCAAAATATGTTTCTTGCGTTGTCACGAGGTTTCTGATGTCGCTCTTCAGCATCGCCAAGTAACTCTTCTCCTTCGTCTGGGCAAACTTGGGAATGGCGACCGTGGCTAGGATCCCTATGATGACTATCACGATGAGCAGTTCGATCAACGTGAAGCCTCGAGTTGCGCGACGCATGCAGTTACCCCCCTGAGCGGCCCAGTCGTTGCTTTCACCAGCCTATTCTTGATATCACAGATCTTCATTTTCCGCAACCGCTGCCTCCTTACTTTTCGCCGGACGCGGTCGGTGGACCTTGAATGTCATGCCGGTCGCAAACGGCTCTTTGCTGCGGTCGATCTCATGGTTGGCTTCCACCAGGTATTCCAAAACTGCCTCGTCACATTCAAGTCCAGTCCTCGCCATTAGTTCCATCCACTCACCGTATGCTGTCTCGTCTGGCGCCTCAGTGGTGGCCGACCAGATGGTTACACGGGGGTTCGACATACCGCTGCCGCGACCCTCGCCTGAGGACCCCGTGATGGCGGTGTAGATCAGCACCGAGTCTGCGAAATCCAACTTGAAATTCTCCTGGTCGAATGCGAAGGCGTAGCGTCGGTAGCGGTCATAGGCTCGGCGGTTCAGTTCCCGCATCTCGGAAACCCCGTTGATCTTCTCGGTAATGCGATCACGGATCTCAAATGCGGCTGCCTTGTGGTCTGGGAAGTCGGGGCTGTTAACGTAGGTGAAACGGGGCATGAACCAGCCGCGCATTCCCCACCAACTCCGTGCCTCCGTGGCGCGGGTGCGTACCCACGCTGCATACTCTGAGAACAGCTGTACCCATTCGTGTGACGGATAGCCGTGGGGATTCATGTAGATGTCGGGTAGCCAGGTGTTCCAGAGTCGAGGCCGCACCTTCGCTTCCAGATAGATGGGGTCGTCATCACCCTGGCCGGACGTTGCTCCCACGCCAAGTGATCCGAGGTATGCGGCGTGCAGCATGTGGTCGGGTGTGATTTGGTGCAGTTCGTGCTCGAGTTGCGCGCCGTCGACATTGGTGATCGGATGTATGACGACATTCACGCTGTCGAGCACATCTTCATAATCCGGGTCCGCCAAGATCAGTTCAGCCAGCCTCAAGAGGTGACTAGTAGATGAGACCTCGTTGGCGTGTTCTCTGCCCGAGTACATCACAGTGGGTTTGAGCGTCGACACCTTGGCCTGAGACCAGTGCGATCCCGCCAGGGGAGCCATCAAATCCAACGCCCATATCCGCTGGCCGAGGTAACTCTCTCCTGCTTGGTACACAGTTGCTTTCGGGAACGTGGCCATTCTTGACAGAATCTCTCCGGCTTCCTGCGGGTGAATGGGCGTGTCCCACTGAACGAGGGCCTCACCCACCCACTGGTAGCCGTCTTCGCGGTAGTCCGCGATGCTTGGGAACGGCATCGGCAAACCATTTCCCACGAGAGATGCGACGACCGATGAATCAGAATCAAATTCGTGACCCCAATAGGTCGTCAGGCCGACCGAGCCCATGCCGTTGAAGGCAAGCTGTTGTCGGTAGAGGTTCGCCTCGCGAAGCTCCTCGGCGAGTTTGAGAATGGATGTCAGCTGCTCGGCGGACGTAATGCGCCCGTCAATGTTCCTGGCGCTCGTTCGCAGCACGAACTCTGCTCGCCGGTCTCGCTCGAAGTTCACTTGAACGCGGAATCCCAGTTCATCCAGGCCGGGGCTTCCTGCGCTCACGCGCGCACTCAATGCCGCGGGCCTGTCCATGGTGACTGGAGGGATGAGCCGTCGATCTTCTCGTGGAAGAGCGCCACGTTCCTTGTATGCGATCCTTACCATCGGGCCTGAAGCACCAAAACCCGTGAAGGTGATTTTCGCGTGTCCGGTCGCACCGTCGCTCTTCGGGCGTACGATCGGGATCACTCGACCGGGGAAGTTCAGGCCCTCTCCTCTAGCCATCTGGCCCATGACATCGAAGAAATGGAGCACCGCGAAGTAAATCTCCTCGTGCAATGCCTCCATTGAAGAGATCTGCTCTTTATCCACGCCGATCTGGTAGTCAGGTTCGGACAGTGACACGTCAACCCTAAGCTCTCCAAAGTGAGGTGCGTCGGTAGCTCGCGGCTTGCCTTCGCCGTTCCGCATGACGTAGTCGTAGATCTGCATCAACGTCTGCGACTGGAAATGGTCCCAGAACCGCTCGATATCGGTGATGATTCGCTGGCTCACGACCTCAGTTCCCCCGACTTTGGCGCTGATCCATCCTGTCGTCACGCGTGCTTTCTCATAGTCGGGAAAGCGATCGAAGTACGGGCGCAGTACGTATTTCGGATCGAACGTCTCGCGGTAAATCTCGGTTCCACCCGGCGCCGTAGCGACAACCTCATACGTCGGTGAGCCGATCGGCATCTTCTCGAACCGAACCTGCCCTATGGCAATCCCGAGGTCACGCGAAAGCACGTCGTCGATCGGGAATATCTCCAACAGCCAACGGGTTGGTGTGTACATCGCTTGCTGCGGCCACTCGTCAGGTGGTCCGATTTCGGCAAACCGAATGAGAATCGTGTCAATACTCTGTCCGGACAGAGCCGGGCGCACGTGATCGAATAACCAGCTGTAACCCTGTTTATAAGCGGAGAGTACCGTGACCGTTGTTGTCGCCGGGTCCGCTCCGGCAGACACCAATTCGGTGGTGGCTTGCTGTTGAATATGCGCACGGATCTCAGGTGGCTCGCTGAGCAATGTTTGGAGCGTTACCGACTCACCGCTCTGTACACGAGGTAGCACCTCGGAGCGGAACAAGCTCCAGAACTCATCTACCTCCGAAGCGACGTCGAATTCGTCATCGATCAGCTGTCGAGCGTTCTGAACATCGAGGTTGTCGACGTTCACGGTGAGCTGGTCGGCACGCAATCTGCCACCCAAACGGGTGCGCACGTAGTCGCAGAGTGAGTCGTCGGCCTTCTCGACATGGATGAAAACTTCAGCACTTTCGAGATCAACACGGTTCAGGCTCTCGATCAACTGGTCAAGCTTGTACAGGGCGGTCGCAGCCTGACCGATCGGAGACCGGCTCGACAGAGTCATCCATAGTTCCTGTTCTATGTCCTCCACTGTTGTGCGGTCCTTGCCGCGTTCCCACACGTGGGGGAATCGTTCGGCAACCTGGCGTACAGCGCGTTCCAGACCGGCGTCATCCGCCCCAAGGATCACCAACGTGGACTTGTCTTCGAAGGCCTTTGGTATCACCTGGATCCAGCCCTCACCCGGACTCAGCTGCGGGATGACGAGCTTTTCATCTTCTACCAGCTGCTCCACGACCGGGTGAGTATTTCCGATCAGAATGAGAGGAGCCTGTTGATCCGGCTCTTCGATCTCCTCCGGAGCCAGCGCGATTGGGATCGTGACTCCGGTTGCCTCCAGTGCGATTCGCGCTGCCAGGTCGATCGTTGCGCCACTGGATTCTCCCGCGGCGCTCAACACCACATCCACGCGGTCCGGTATCAGGTTGCGGTCGTTGTCGCTGAAGAACCCGCCTGTGGTGTAGAGGTTGGAGAGGTCGAGGTCTTCCTTGTCGCCGCCACCTGGCCGGCGGCCGGTGGCCTGCGCGGGCGACTCCTCAGTACCGGTCACATGTATGACTACTGGCTCTGCGCCCGGAGCCGTCAGGATAATGCGCAGCAGGCGAAGTCCTTCGACATGTAAAGAGGGTGGTTTGTGTGCATCAGCGTCCTCCACGGCCTCCTCTTCGGCCCACGGCTCCACCTCCGCTTCATCTGCTTCGTCGCCGACTTGCCCCTCAACTTCTGCTTCATCGGTCGATTCATCGTCTGTAACGGCTGCCTCGCGGAGGATCTGTTCCGCGCGTTCGAAATCGCCGGCAGGCACTCTAAGCTCCAGGTCGAGTCGGTGGAGTCCAGGGGTGTCATGCTCCACTACGATCCGCGCAACTCGAGCTTCCACCTCTTCGACTTCGCTTGTTGCAAGGATGGTTCGCGTCCCCTCAGCTACGTCAGCATAGGTTGTTCCATCTGGATCCCATACGTGTGGGGCCCGAGCGCCGAATGCCAAAGCCGCCGCAGCTGTGCCGACGTTGTCGCCGCCCGCTATGACCAGCGTAGACGGTGTAACATCGTTCAGGAGCGTCACCACGCCGAGCCCAGGCTCCAGGTCCACACCGAGTGCATCAGAGGAAATCCCCAGTTCCTCCAAAGCACTGCGCCCAACGGCTATAGTGACACCGTCCGACTGTCTAGTGATTGGCAGGTCAATAGAAGAAGTCTCGAATCCGATCCTCGCAGCGACGTTGGCGGCAGCAGCGACATCTACGTCGCTCGGGTCGCTGCCGAGCACTACATGCCCGTGTACATAGTCGACAAGACCGTCGCCGTTCTGGTCTTGGAACAGGGGGCCGTCATCGAAGATCGCTTCGAGGCCTGGCGTCTCGTTTCGGCCGCTCTGCTGGTGACCGATCGGAAGGACGGGAATCGCGAGTGCGAGCAGTGCCAAGGCAAGGAGCCTTCCAGGCATGTTTGTCATGCGGGATCTGTGCAGCATCGGATCTTCTTCTGATTGGAGTTGGAGAAAAGTATTCCGCGTACGGTGCGGGAGCCACCGCGAGATCAGAATGCCAGCAACTTGGTCAACTTCGCAGTGACAAACCGTTCGAGAATAACGCCAGCAGCGGAAACATCGCGGCGTTCGGTGTAGACGAGGAAGAAATCGCTCAGTGGAGCGTGGATGAAATTCAGACGCAGGTTCGTCACCACTTGGTCGTTGGCCGCGTTGTATTGCACGTAGCCGCGCAGGTAGAGCTTGGTGGAATACGAGTATTTGATTCTCGCGCTATACAAGTCGGCGTTGCTCGAGTTTCCCTGGATCGATAGCGCGTTGTGGGTGGCGGACAGTTCAAATGACAGATGGTAGTCGGGACGCCATGTCAATCCGGCAGATACCGTTCTGCGCCTACCCCCGAAATACCCTCCGCTGGAAAGGGTCAGCCTGCCAGACAATGCGCGGCCACCGCTGGCCGCATAGGAGGCCGATGCCTCTCGGAATGAGTAGTCACCGGCTACTACTGTGTCGGAACCGACGGTGAAGAAACTGTCCAAGTGCTCGAACCTGTCCGTGTACCTCAGGGTGAGTCTGCTGCCGTCGAGAAAGGTGGTTCCCAATCCAGCCTCGCTCGATCGTGTTTCCAGCAGGCCATTCAGATTTGTGATGTAGTCGACCTCAGCATATGGGTTTACGGTCATTAGGAAGGGGATGTTCGGCCTGGGATGCGCTCCCACGGTTGCGTAGTACTGTCGTATACCGACGCGCCGGACATAGCCGATGCCCGGATCGAAGTCGTTGCCGAAATGCCTGAACAGGGCCGATGCGTCCCACAACCTGTCACGCCACCCGATCGAGAAGCGCGCTGCTTCGTCATCGTCTCCCGCGCTGCTGCGAGTGAGTGCGATGTAGGAGTTGAGCACCATATTGCTCAGGGGCCTCAAGTTCGCATCGACACCAAGACTGCGGTTGTATTCTCCCCCGCCATCGCCGGTTGCCTGGCGGTTGCCAAACAGAAACCCGACATCAGAATTACGGAGAACCTTCCGGCGCACTCGGAGGACGGAGAAGTTCTCGGCCGGATCGCCGTCGAAAGCCCCGGTTTGAACATTCAGCAGTCCGAGTTCGTATCGGCCTGCGCCACCGGTGAGGCGTCCGCCGAGGTCCATCGGGACTGGACTTCTCCCGCTGAGGCCGATCTGCCGGGAGTGGAATAGGGTGAAGTCACGCAGCGAAACCCCCGTGCGTGGATTTCCCGACATACCTCGCACGTCACCAAAGGTGAATGTGCCCGAGTTCTCGAGGAAGAAGTCCCTTCTTTCTGGAAAGAACAGACTGAAGCGGGTGAGGTTGATCTGCTCTTGATCGACTTCAACCTGTGAGAAGTCGGTGCGATATGTCAGGTCGAGTGTCATCCGAGGCGTGATCCCGTACTTGAGATCGAGACCGCCGTCGTAATCGTCTCCCCTGTCTTCTTCAGCGACGTTACTCCCGGCTCCACGGAGTGCACGTACATACGGTTTCACCAGGAAGTTGCGTCCGGGCCTGACCTCTTCCAGACCTCTCAGCGTCCCAGCCCTGGACATCTTATGGATGTACTCTCGTTGATCCAGCGGAGACCAATAGACGTCTTCGTTCTTGCGTCGGATGCGCCGATTGAAGTTTACCCCCCACGTCTGCTGCCTTTGCGAGGCGTTGAATCGCAGGGTGGTCCACGGAATCGCCATCTCTACAACCCAACCAGAATCTGCGACCGTCGTACTTACATCGATGATTCCATCCCAAGCATCGTTCCGAGTTCGGCTGTCGTCGAACGCTTGCGCGTCCCGGATGGCTCCACGGGGGTTGATCCAGAAGATGAAGCCATTACGCCGGTCCAGGAATGTATCGAGGGATATCCCGAAAATGTCGCTGTTGAGCGTCTGAAAGTCCCTCTCGAGGCTCGTGACGGTGATCCTGTCCGGCTCGGATTCATAGCAGATCGCGCCGACGTAGAGATTCCTTTCATCGTAGAGGACACGGACGAGCGTTTCTTCCGTGGCTGGATGGCCGGTATTGGGCTTGGATTGTACGAACTGCGTGATCGGCGAGCCCGCGTTCCAGGCAATCTCATCCAGTAGTCCATCGACATGGATATCGCTCGATATCCGTGTGGCGAAACTCTCCGGGCGCGGAACTGCCTCAGGATCGACTGCTTGTCGTTCCCCTTGTTGCGCACCTTCGACTACCTGTGCGCCGACGCCGCACGGCCAACAGAGGCCCAGAAGGGCGACCGTGTGGAGTATCGTGGCTTGAGTCACCGCGAGAGTGCGATTAGATGCCGTGCAACGCGGTAATGGAAATGCTGCGGGGAGCGCCGGGGTTCCTCTCCTGCACGTCGACGTAGAAGCGATTGAACAGGTTGGCGAACTTGAGTTGCCAGAGTATGCCCGCCAAGCGATAACCCAGCCTCACGTCAACGATCGTGATAGCGGAACGCGGATCGAATGGGTAGCCAAGCACTTCCAGGACACGGCTTCTGTAGCGCGCGTCAACGCCTGCCAAGCCACCGAGCAGATCGACCGTTCCAGTGACGTTGTGCCTGGAACGGTAAGGGAGTGGGCGGTGCGCGATCCGGTCCTCGGTTGAGAGGTAGAGGTATCCCGCTTGGATCTCAACAAAGTCTGGAAGCACCTGCGCGTTCACCCCGACATCCAATCCCGCAACGCGAGCGCGAGAGACGTTTTGGAACTGGAACACGAATGGTTGGTCTGGCACGACCGCAGGGCCGATGAGGTCGCGGTAGAAGCTAGCAAAGACCGCTCCATCGACGCGCACTCTGTCGAGCACTGTGACCGTCGTGCCGACTTCTCCGGACCACGCCTGCTCTCCCCGAAGGCTGGGGTTGGGAACCACCCTAAACCCGAACTGGTAGGTCGATACGAACTGCTCTATCGCGCTCGGTGCTCGATATCCACCACCGACAGACATGCGAACCGTGGCCTTCGGCGCCAACCGGATCACAAGTCCTGCCTTGGGGCTCAAGGCCAGTTCACGGTCACCGAGGTTGACCTTGTGATGATCGAGCCGCACTCCAAGCGAACCCTTGAGCTTCTCTACGATAGGGAACTCGTCTTGGGCGAACACAGCGACGTCTAGGATCCTGGGATCTCCCAGGAAGTTCGATGTCACCCATGTGTGCGCTCCGTCGGCACCGAAAGTGAATTCGTGTTTGCTGCGGGTGTACACGGAGAACTGGGCGGCAAAGCCAGGTTTGACCGCGCGGTGCCAGTCGTCATTCACATTGAGGTGATTCTGGAGTGAGTTGACGTTGAAATAGGGATTCAAGCGAAGCAGTGTGTTTGCTCGAGCAACCGGTGTGACGGTTGCACCCGTCAAGACCTTGAAGTCGATTGTGTGATCGCCAAGTTCGTTCGGGGCCACCCGGTAAGGCTCGTCGGCGGACAGCCAGGTGAAGAACTCACCGGACCGATCACGCGAGAAGATTCCATATAGGTCCCACGGGTGACGGCTGGTCGGAGTCGAGGTCAGCTTGACTCGTCCCGTGAACCGGGTTGATTCACCGTTTTCTGTGAATCCCTCCGTGCCCTCGTATCCGATAGAAGCGCGAGCCCCGATCGAGCCGATACGGCGCGAGTGCTGCACGCCTGCACCCAGAGCGGAACGCATTTCGCCGGCCCATTTGTACTGCGGCTGGTACACGTATGCGTCGGCATGGGCGCGAAAAATAGTCGCCGGCTCGTCTTCTACGGGCTTCGTGATGATGTTTACGACTCCGCCTACGGCATTGCTCCCGTACACTGCCGAGTACGCACCTTTGACGATCTCGGTGCGGTCCAGGTCAAAGAGCGGGATGGCACCGAAGTCGACCTCGCCGCCGTCACCGCTCAAGATCGGATGTCCGTCGAGGAGCATCAGTACTCTACTGCCAACGCCGCGCGAGATTCCGGCCGCGCCTCGGATGTCAATCTGCTCTTTTCCATTGAACGTCACACCGGGTACGTAAAGGAGCGCCTTGTCCAACGTGGTGACGTTTCGTTGCAGGACCTCTCGGTTGGGCAAGGTGGCGATGCTAACGGACGACTCATCGCGGCGTTGGGCTATGCGACTTGCCGTAACAACGACCTCATGCAAGAGGAGTGATACGCGCTCGAGTACGAGCGCGACGTCTCGGTGGTCGCCGTCGGATTGGGAAATTTCAGACAGGCTGTCGACCAAGAAGCCCATCGCAACAACGCGAAGACTGTACTCGCCCCCAGTGAGTCTTCTGAAAAAAAATTCTCCTCGAGCGTTAGTGACTGATCTGAGAGGTGTACCGGTGAGAAAAACGGTGGCGCCTCTGATGGGATCTCCCGAGTCAGCTTCTCGGATCACTCCGGAGAGGGAAGCGTTCTGTCCGGAGAGATCGACGGCACCGAGCAACAAGAAAGCAAGCGTCAGAAACTTGGGCGCTCTCAAGTGCGTTTTCATGGTCTTAGCGTTCGGTGTCCACATTTCGGTTCAGCCGCCGAGGTCGACGATCAGGTTCGCTGAATTACCAACACAGAGCGCACTCCCTGTGAACTCGTGTCCAGTGTCAAACGGTTCGTAGTGGCGTTCCAGTTGTAGGTACCCGTGTACTGCAGGTCCGGATTGTCGGTCGACTGCTGCGAGAAGTCGCCTGAAGTGGCTGTGCCGATCGCGGTATATGTGCCACGGTCGGTCAGGACAACCGGCCCAACCGGAATATTTACGGTGACTTCGTAGGTTGTTGCGGTCATGGTGAAGTCGCCGACAGTCCCAGGGATTTCCGTCACACCTGACGCGGTTCCTTGAGAGAAGGAAACGAGAGTGTAGGTACCGGTGAAATCCTGGGCCTCTTCTTCCGGACCGCTGCCGTCGCCGCATGCAACTGAGAATAGCAGCATACACGCCGCGCCGGCTGCTGCCGTGTTCCCACCTGAAGATCGCATCATGTCTCCGTTCTTTGTCGTGAAGATTGGCTACAGACTAAGCTGTGGATCGGCAGTCTCGTGCGCAAGGGCATGTATGTGATGGGATTCGAGGATAGCTCGCGTGGCTGGGCGCTGCAGGCTCGTGTCCTGTCGAATCGTTATGCCAAAGCCGTCTCAACGAGCTCACAAATGATGTGCGCGCATGTGATGTGAGCCTCCTGGATTCTCGCGGTGTCTTCGCTGGGCACCCGAAGGCAGACATCTGACACGTCCAGGAGCTTCGCCCCGCTGGCACCGGTGAACGCTATCGCTGCGATCCCTGCCTCATTTGCCGCCTGGATTGCGCGGAACACGTTCTGGGAGCTGCCGCTGGTCGACAAACCAATGAGGACGTCGCCGGGCTTGCCGAGTCCGCTAACCTGCCTTGCGAAGACATCGTGAAAGGAGAAGTCGTTCCCGACGGCTGTCACCGTCGAGGTGTTGGCGGCAAGTGATATGGCTGGCAGGGGCTGACGGTTCGAATAGAACCTGCCGACCAACTCTGCGGCAATGTGCTGAGCGTCTGCGGCGCTTCCACCGTTGCCACACAGAAGGACCTTGTGTCCCGCCTCGAGAGATTCGATGATGGTGTCAGCGATCTTGTCTATCACGGCGACCAGGTTTCCATCCTTACGCATAGCCTCCTTGATCGCGGCGCTTTCTCGGAGCCTCGACTTGATGAGTTCGTTGGAAGAAGGAACGTTGGCCGTAGGCATTCTGCGGGTCTCCGTGTGACGTAGGTTATGCTGTGTCGATGTAGTTTGTGACTAGATTTAATAGTTGCCCATAGTATCGCTCCGTATGTTGGGCCCGTCTACCCGGGTGAGTGGCGAAATTCGATGTGATGTTCATGGAGAGGTGTGGCTCGAAGTCGCCTCATCGTACTCGACGGAGCATAGCACCAACGCGAAAGCTCAAAAATGGCTGAATATCAACTCATTGTCTCCAACCCACCGCACCGATCTCCGGACCCGGTCGCAGTTGCGCCGCACCTCAAATGCTCCGCAGCAGAAGTGCGAATGAAGCTCAACTTCCCGGCGCCGGAGATTTGGCTATTCGAACCGGACAAGGGGGCTGCGGCTGCAACCGCACAAGGGCTCGTCAAAACGGGTGCAAACGTCGTGTGGATTCCCGGATCCGTTTTGGCGGCAGCGCCTCGGGTTGTTGACGCGTCAGCCGTCGGCATCGAAGGCGACAAGGTCGTGATTACCACGAATACCGCGGTGATGGTGGCCTCTACAGGCGACCGCTTGGTAGCCATACTTGGTGAACCCGTTCAACGAGAAACGCGTTCTGCGTCGGGCGGCCGATCGATGTTGACACAGAATGTGGCGGGGCACCAAGCTGCGAGCGGCCGAGCGAAGGCAGGTTTGTCCGACGTTCCGTCTGCAGAACCCACCGAGTTGTTCGTGGACGTGTATGCGCTTGGTGGCGACGGTTGGAAGGCAGCCCGCCTGACTCCGAGCGAAACGGACTTCTCCGGACTTGGGGACCGCAAGCAGCCGATGGCGCGGGCGAACATAGGCGCCATTGTCGGACT
>JBDGYW010000124.1:0-11722 GCA_039588935.1 Gemmatimonadota bacterium
TGGGAGCAGACAAAGAAGTTACGCTCGGGGGTGGAGCGGCGATCAACCTTATCAAGGCGCCTGTGTTGCCGGTTGCCCTCAGCCTGCAGATGGGTGCCGGGACGATGAGTTGCGGAACCGATTGCAGCACGCTCGATGTAGTTGTGGGACCGGCGCTTCGTATCAACGTGCCGACCCCGGGTGTCGGTATCGAGCCTTGGATCATGCCGAGAGTTCACGTGATGCGTGCGAGTGTGATGGGCTACAGTGCGACCGAGACCGGTTTCGGTGCATCAGGAGGAATCAACATCAACTCCCCGATGGGACTTGGCTTCCACGCCGTCCTCGACATGTTGGCGATTGGTGATCCGTCGGTGACACCGCTCAAGGGCGGTGTTGGATTGCACTACACCATCGCAGTTCCAAGCCTAGGCCTGCCACTAGTGCCGGTTGTGAATTAGGCTCTGAAAGGAAAGCCACTTGTGGTTCGACGGGGCGCTCCCTACTCTGGTAGGGGCGCCTCGTTCTCGATATGCTCATCCCGTCCCGACGTACCTGTGTCCTGAGGGCCGGCCATCGCGAAACGTGTATGATGCACGGTTAGTGGTCCAGTAAAGGCACTGCGCCCACCACGGTTTTCGCTTGAGGGGAAGGATATGATTCGGTCGACAGGTAGGATTGCTGCAGCCGTAGCGGTAATGGGTGTCCTCGTAGATCCCGCCTCTGCACAACTCGCAGGCAACCCCGTTTACGCGATCAACCCCGGAGTCGGAGTGACGCTGAACGCAGATTTCGGTGGCGGCGTGAACGATGAGTCGGGGCAGCCGAATTACTTCGGAGGGAGAGTGGTGTTGGGAATCCCGATGGCGAGCGCCTGGGTAGGTGGAGGTTTGCTTGACGACAGGGATCCAACCACTGACAACGAGGCCACGCTAGGTGGTGGGGTGGCTTTCAACATCATCAAGGCTCCCATGCTGCCCGTCGCGCTTTCTCTGCAGGCGGGCGGTGCGACTGTCGGTTGTGGTACGGACTGCAGTTACCTGGATCTGGTTGCAGGTCCTTCGATCAAGGTAAATGTTCCCACGGCCGGCATAGGCATTGAACCCTGGCTGATGCCACGCGTGCACCTGAGACGACTGACCTTCCTTGGGGTAAGCGTCACGCAGACCGGTTTTGGTGCCTCAGGTGGGGTGAATGTCGATCTGCCGATGGGGTTCGGTATCCATGCTGTCGTAGACTTTGCCGACTTTGCGACGGAGAGATCCGGAGCCCTTTCACTCCATGGGGCATCTCCGTTGACCGCCGGCATCGGGCTTCACTACAAGATCACGGTACCGAGTCTGGGGCTGCCCCTGCTTCCAGTAGTGAACTAAGGCGACTAAGAAGCGCCGTTGCGGTTGCTCTAGAGGCGCCCTGCTGCAGCACTCCTCGGGCCTTATATCCTGCATCGATTCTCACTGCAGGCTGATCGAGCCAATGGAGCCAGGTGCGAGTCAAGAGGTCCTCTGGTGCCTGATGTGGTAGTGCGGTTGCCCCCCCGGTCTTTACCAGCAGAACGGCATCACCAGCGTGGTCGTACAAAGGGCCGACAATCACAGGCAACGCTAATGCCGCCGGTTCCACCACCGCGTGCAAGCCTCCACGGCGAAACCCGCCACCGACGTACGCAATCTCACCGGTCGCGTAAATGTCAGAGAGCATGCCCACCTTGTTCACCACGACGCAAGATCTGGCGTTCAACGACGATCCACCGTCCCAGACTTCGATGTCGACGCCGACTCTGCTGGCAGTAGCGAGCACTTCATGAATCCGGCCTTGCGAACAGTCATGAGGAACGAGAATGAGTCGTACATTGGGCTTCGATACGGAAACCCGCAAAAATGCGTTCAGGATGATCTTCTCATCCTGAGCGTCGGTGCTTCCTGCCACGAGCGTCGCTTTTCCGTGCGACCATTGAAGCAGCGGCCGTACGTGCTGTAGTAGGGTGGTTCGTTCCAGTACCTGATCGTGTCGCGTGTCCCCAGTCACGGTGATCGAAGCCTCGGGTACGCCGAGTCGGCCCCAGCGCTCGGCGTCGCCTTCGGATGTGGCACCGAGCCAAGCTACATCCTGGTAAACAAATTGCAGCGCGCGACGGACCGGAGCCCACAAGCGACGACTGGACGATCTGACGGTTGCCGAGATGATCGCGATAGGAACTGCTCGGGCCGCTGCGGTCGACGCGAGTTCTGGCCAGAGGTCGCCACGTGAACATATAAGCAACGCTGGATTCACGGCGTCGAACACCTTCGTCATTGTATCTCGTTCATCGAGCGGCAGAAAGTCCGAACGGTCTGCGTGCATTGTGGCGCGCCAACCGACGACCGACGGTGAGGTGAAACTGTGTGCGATTTGGAGTCCCGGCATGGCGGCTCGGAGCCGGTCGATCACCGGTATCGCGGCCAGGCCTTCACCTACGCTCGCTCCATGAACCCAAACCAACGGTGTGGCCGTACGGTTAGTTGAGCCCCACTGGATCCAACGAGCTGCTGCTGCTCGTCGGCCCGCGATGCTCTGACCGAGCTTGCCGCGTGGAGTTGGAATCCTGTGAACCAGCGGCGCCAATAGCCGATACGTTAATGGGAACATACGGTCGAATGTGATATGGTTTTACCGATGTCGCTACGTGAATACTTAATTGCAACGCGCCAACCGCGGTACAGCATTTTATTTGCTCTCCCCCTGCTTCTGCTATACGAAGCTCTGGCGGTAGCGATATCGCACTCGGCGTTCTCGGGAGTTAGAAACGGGGCAGACGTTCTTCTCAAGACGCTCTTTGTGTCACTCGGCGGCCGGATGGGGTTGCTCACGTTCGGACTGGTTCTGTTTGGGCTAGCCGGTTATCTAGTAGTGCGCGACCAGCGTCGTCACGGTCAGCGGCTGCAGCCCCGAGTGTTTGCGGGTATGTTTGCGGAGAGCCTTCTGTACGCAGCTTTGTTGGGCAGCGTCGTGTCTTTGCTCACCGCGTGGTTGCTTCAAGGTCACCTCATGATCGTGCAGGGGTCTGTGGAGCGGCTTTCACTCGGAACCCAGCTCGTCATCTCGCTCGGCGCTGGATTGTACGAGGAGCTGCTTTTCAGGGTGTTGTTGGTATCAGCGCTCGTGGCGCTTGGAAAGTACCTGGGGTGGAAACGGCCGGTTGCCATTGGCGTAGCGATCGTGGGTAGCGCGATAATCTTCAGTGGCTTCCACTACATCGGCCCCTTGGGTGATCAGCTCACACTGCCTTCATTCACGTTCAGAGCGGTTGCAGGTTTGGCGCTCAGTGGGCTTTACGTCGCTCGCGGTTTCGGGATCACGGCGTGGACCCATGCGTTGTACGACGTAGCGGTGACCCTCGCGGCGACCGGCTGAGCG
Source organism: Gemmatimonadota bacterium (assembly GCA_039588935.1). GTDB lineage: Bacteria > Gemmatimonadota > Gemmatimonadetes > Gemmatimonadales > GWC2-71-9 > JBDGYW01. Next base: position 3,376 of record JBDGYW010000124.1, read on the forward strand.
CAAACGTCAGGCTAACGCCTTACTCCACCAGTCTTTGCGGCAAACAAAGAATCGAGGATTGGTCTCCAGCCCTCGATGGGATGATACCCAGCCAACAACACCGTCTCCATTATGAATGAAGGAGTGCTGGTGATGTTCGCTTGCTGTGTGACAGACTCAGCTTCCTGTTGAACAATCCAGCGCGCAGACCCAGAATCGAAACAGGTGTTCAGCGAGTCCAAATCTAGTCCTGCCGAATCGGCGAGTATCGTGAAGAAGACTCTAGGCGTCTCGAGCGGCGCCCAAGTTGCCTGATGTTGGTAGAGTAGGTCGTGGACGGGCCAGAACCTGTCTTGCCGGGCCGCGCACATGGCGAATTCGTGAGCGGCTGGCGAGTTGGGATGAAGCTGCGGGATGGGCAGATTGACGAAAATGAGCTTTGCTTTGCCCGTTTCTATGTATTCGCTCTCAATGCTCGGGAGCACCAAGCGATAGAACTCGCGGCACCAGGGGCAACCGAAATCTGTAACTTCGTAGATCGTGACGGGGGCATTCGGGTCACCCTTCGTGCGTTGCGCCATCAGCGGGTCCTGTGCTGAGGCGGCTGTTGTTGGCGCCGGATTTTCAGGTTTCACTGCGGCGAATGCGGAGATCGTTCCACCGGCCGTTGCGACAGCTGTGACGATGACCGCGACAGACGCCATCACCATCGTTGTGGCGAAACGGTTCCTTCGCGATCGTGCGGTCATAGTGATTCCTCCTAATACCTCCATACGCCGATGCCGTTCCCATCGTATAGTGGTACCGATCTGGAACCGACCCAACCGACCCGAACGCCAACGCTCCAGTAGTATTCCCTAAAGGGGTTTTCAGGGTCGGTCCACCTTGCCACGAACCACCATCGACCTGGCTCCAGCGTGAACTCCGCAACGCCGTCTGCGTTGGTGGTAGCGCGATGGAGAGTGCGCCCGACTCTGGCCATGGTCGAGTCTGCTAGTCTCGGGAATGAGGCCAGGGCGGTTCCCTCCCACGCCCTGAGCGAGTCGGCTGCCGCGGCCACGCGCATAGCGAGATCCCTGTCATCGCCGACCTGCTCCCGCAAAGCAGCGTCACGCTGGACAGTACTGTGTGCGAGACGTTGGTATTGATCCCGCAAGCGGCCGTATGCCCTCGTGTACCGAGTGGAGCTGTCAGGACTGCCGCTGCTCAAGGAATCGGCCAGGTGCTGCACACTGTCGTGGATCGCCTGCCAAGGCGCGAATGATTCTTCGAGTCCCGAAACGTCGGGTCGCCTGTAGTCTGCCAACTGGTTTTCCAGATCTGGGAACTGCGGGCGAGGAAGTTCGCTGGCTTCCGACAACGAATCGCGAATCACATCTCTGTCAAACGGGAGCGCTGTGATCTCAATGTTGGTTACCGCACTGTCATCCGGATAGCGGACGCGGACCTCCACCGTGTATTCAGACGGGAAACAGCCAAGGAGTCCGAAGGCGATTGCCGCGGAGACAGAGTAGTGTAAGCGACGGACGACCATGTGCATCAATTCGAGATCGAGTTCACTGCGCGTGCGAGGGTCTAGACAGAGAGGGAGTCCACTGCTGGATTACCTGCTCGAAAGACAAACATCGAATTCAGCGAACGCGTCCAATCGATCAGTCGACGACCACCTTTGGCAGGATGTAGTTCTTCGGATTCTGCGGAATGCCATTGACTAGAACTTCATAGTGAAGATGAGGGCCGGTAACCACGCCCGATTCGCCTACTTCAGCAATCTTGTCACCGCGTTCCACCGTCTGACCAACCCTTACTGGGGTTGCATTCGACAGGTGGCCGTACCGAGTTTTGACGATCCGCCCATTGGCGTTCCGACCATGATTGATGACGACCATCAAACCGTATCCACCGTTATCGAAGATCTTCTCTACCGTACCTCTGGCAGGTGCAAGCACCGGCGCTCCGACATCCGCTACGATGTCCAAACCCTCATGAGGCAATACGACATGGTGGATTGGATGCATCCGTTGATCAGAAAAGTCGCTGATTTGAAAGCCGGCGGCAGGTTCGATGGACGGGGTGCGTCGAAGGAGTTCAACGCGACCGGTGAGCGTGTCGAGAGCCATTCCGAAGGAATTGGCCAATATGTTTGACCGACGCACCAATGCATCCAAATCTGTGCGCATGTTGAGGGCCCGCTGGCCAGCAGCTCCCTCAGCGAGTCGTAGCTCCTCTTCTGTCGATTCGCCAATCGGGCCACCGATTCCGGCCTGCTGCACTTCAGGGTCGGTGGGATCCAGACCAGCCAAGAGCCGCATGGCGCGGTCTTTCCGCTGGATTTGTGAAATCCGGCCTTCCACAAGCCCGATGACTTGCTCTGCCGATGACAGCTCTTCAGCCAATAGTTCGTTGCGGCGCTCCAGACGGTCGAGCTGTGAAAGCGCAACTGCCTTGGAGACAGCAGCGGCTCCGACGCCGACGGCGATAAGCCCACATACCACCGCGAAGCCGAACGCGACACGCAGCCAGGTCAACGAGATCCGCATGGATCTGGTCTCCCCCGCCTCGGGCGGTACAACAACAATTGTCCATCGCTGCTTTGGCATCAGGAACGACTTCCCATAGTTTGGCTTCTAGTCATCGCAATTCGGAATTTCCGCAACTACGAAAGCTAGCTCGAAATGCGCGAATCCGCGACTACTTCACACCTCGTGAACAGGCCTCAAGCGGTACACTGTCGCGGGGAGAAGTTAGGCCTTTGGTCCAGAGCCTGTCAAGGTAATAGATCACAAAACTATCGAGTGGCCGTAACGTGTGTGATGGCACAAACTTAGGAGTCGCGATCCGGCTTCGGAAACAGCGGTGCGAGCTTGGTGACGGTACTGCCAGCGACGGATGGGTCTTCGAGGTCTGCCCACACGGCCGACTCGACACTAGTCGTGAATCCCAGTGCTTCCCACACTTGCTGGGCTTTTCTCGGCATGAAAGGAGTTGCCATGAGAGTGATTCTGGCAAGCGCCCGCGCAAGCGAGCCGAGCACTAGTTCCAACGCTTCGGTTCTGCCCTCCTTGGATAGTGTCCAGGGTGCCTGTTCCTCAACGAATTGGTTTGCCCGGGTAACCAGCTGCCATGCGGCCGACCCGCCCTCATGAAGTAGGTGAGCGTCCATCGCGGACTTGTAGTCTTCAATCACTTGCGCGCCGACTCGATCGAGTTCCGTCGCGGATGCTGCCGCCGGAATGGTGCCGCCCAGGAATCGTCTGATCATCGCGAGGATGCGGCTCGCAAGGTTGCCGTATCCGTCAGCCAACTCCGCTGTATATCTGGCATCAAACCTGTCCCATGTGAAGTTTCCGTCGGCATCCCAAGGCACTTCTCTCAGCAGGAAGTAACGAAGGGCGTCGGCACCGTGCCGGTCGATGGCGTCTCTCAGCGAAAGGGTGACGCCGGCACTCTTCGAAAAACGAGCACCGGAACTGTTGACCCACCCGTGGCACCAGACGCCTCCAGGCAAGGGGAGGTCTGCAGCCATGAGCATTGCCGGCCAGAACGCAGCATGAAAGCGAAGGATGTCCGGACCGATGACGTGGAGGTCGGCAGGCCACATTTCGTCCCACCCTGCGTCGGGAAATCCGGTAGCGGACATGTAGTTGATCAGAGCTTCTGCCCAAACGTAGACAGTGTGGTCGCTGTCCCCCGGCCACGGGATACCCCAGGGAACTGAGGCGCGACTCACTGACATCGCGTATTCGTCATCCCAGTCCTTGACTACGTTTCGAATCTCGTTGAACTTCGAGTTCGGCCGCACGAATCCGTGATCACTGCCATAAGTCTCGTCGTAGAACTTCATGAGACGATCGCTGAACGACCCGAGCCTAAAGAAGAGGTTCGGCTCCTCCACCCACTTCACTTCGCGCGTTGGGTGAGCCGGACACTTGCCGTCTTCCAGGTCCTTTTCAGGTTTGAATGCTTCACAACCGACACAATACAGGCCGCGGTAGGTGCCGGGCTCGATTTCTCCCGCATCTTGAATCCGGTGCCATAGCTCGTGGACTGTACGTCTGTGTCGATCCTCGGTGGTGCGCATGAAATCGGTGTGGCTGATGGCGAGTTCCCGCCAGGCATCCTCAAACTGGCTGGCAATTCCATCCACCCAAGTTTGAGGATCGACGCCATTCTCCTCGGCAACTTGCGCCACCTTCTGACCGTGTTCATCCATGCCGATGACGAAATACACGCGTTGTCCGCGGAGTCTGCGGTATCGTGCTATGCAATCTGCACCGATCTTCTCGAACGCGTGCCCAAGATGTGGTTCGCCATTCGAATAGTCGATTGCGGTCGTTATGTAAAACTTATCCGCCACTTCCATCTTTCGGCCCGGGCCTGGGTTTGTCACCAGGCGACTGTGACTGGTCGCCCTGGTCGTTGCGGGTCCTCCGGCGCCCGCGTCTCCTCCTCCGACGTCTCTTTCTGGGCGTTACCGCCTCTACTGCTTCTTCCGTGGTGATCTGCTCGTTTCCTTCGTCGAAGCTGACCAAAGTCGATGGTGGCTTGGTGGGTTGGTCTGTCATTCGGCCCTCGAGAGACTTCACTTCATCTCTCAGTTCCTGCAGTAGCACAGTGCGGGCCGATCCGTCCTCGGCTCTGAGTAGAAGACGTTCGCGCAATATGTCCACCGAAACGACCATCTCGGAGCCATTCGCGGTGCGAATTGGCCGCCCCTCTTTCGGAAAGCGCTTGCGACTCGTGGCGTAAAAATCGTGTTCGTAGCGGAGGCAGCAGAGAAGGCGACTGCATCCTCCGGAGATTTGCGATGGATTGAGTGAGAGCCTTTGGTCCTTCGCCAACGCGAGGCTGACTGGTTTGAGGTTGCACAACCACGAAGAACAGCAGAATCTGCGACCGCAACGGCCCACTCCATCGAGTCGTTTCGCCTCGTCGCGCGCACCGATCTGCCGCAGCTCTATCCGCGTGCGAAACAAACCCGCTAGGTCGCGCACCAATGCTCGAAAGTCAACTCTCGCTTCAGCAGTGAAGTATATGGTGAGCTTTTTGCGGTCCCATTGCCACTCGGCGTCGCAGACCTTCATTACCAGACGATGTTGCTTCACGCGCTCGATGACGGCCTGTTTGACCTCCTGCTCTCCCTTGCGCAGTTCGATATGGAGATGTGTGTCATCGTCAGACGCCGCGCGCAAGATCCTCCGAACCTTCTTCTCAACGTCCGAGCTGGTTTCGCCGTTGCAGCGCAAACCGCACTTCTTCTCGGCATCCTCACCCACCGCGGTGATCTGCCCTAGATCGTGCCCGCGCTCCAACTCGACGATGACTGAATCACCTGGAGCAAGAGGGTGCTCACTGCCCCAGGAGAAGCACTCCCGCCTGTTGCCTTTGAACTGGACTTCGATCAACTTGGCCAACTCAGCCCTCGGCGTACACGCCCATTTTGTAGTACTTCTCCGCTCGAGTGCAGAGGAGTCGGTCGGGCTTCTGTTTGACGAGTTCGTTCAAGTGAGCCTCGAGGGCAACGTCGAGAAAAGCGGCGGCTCCGGTGGGATCGGTGTGTGCTCCGCCAGCGGGTTCCTGAATGATCTCATCCACAAGACCTAGCTCGAACAGTCGTTGCGCCGTCAGGCCTAGTGAATCAGCAGCGCGCTCCTTATGGGCCGCGTCTTTCCAAAGGATTGCAGCACAGCCTTCCGGGGAGATCACTGAATAGACGGCATGCTCGAACATCAGTACTCGGTCCGCGAGTGCCATAGCTAGCGCACCTCCTGATCCACCTTCCCCGATTATGGCGGTGACAATGGGCGTTCGAAGCGCAGCCATTTCTTCGAGGTTTCGAGCGATTGCAGAGGCCTGGCCGCGTTCCTCCGCTCCTATGCCCGGGTACGCGCCCATCGTGTCCACCAAGGAAATCACCGGCGCGTTGAAGCGCTGCGCCATGTGCATCAGACGTAGCGCCTTCCGGTAGCCCTCAGGGTGTGCACACCCGAACATCCGTAGCAGATTCTCCTTTGCGTCGCGACCTTTCTGCTGACCGATCACCACGACGGGTCGTCCGTGAAACCGTGCCCAACCTCCCACGATCGCCGGGTCGTCTCTAAAGAGCCGGTCACCCTTCAACTCAATGAAGTCGGTAAACAGCATCTGTATGTAGTCGTTGGTATACGGCCGATTCGGGTGCCGAGCTACCTGCACCTTCTGTATTGGAGTCAGACGATCGTAGATATCGCGTCGCAGCGCCTCGAGCTTGGCTTCGAGGGGCTCGATCTCTTCTTTGACATCCAGCTTCCGATCCTCGGCTAGGCGTCGCAAGTGAGCAATCTGTCGTTCCAACTCGAGGATGGGCTTCTCAAACTCCGCCTGGAAGGCTACGCCTGCCACGATATCACCTACCTCGCATTAACCAGTCTTATTCGGTTCACGCCAACCAACTCCGTGACGGCATCGAGGAACGAATCACTCAACTCTACGCCGAGCTTCCTTGCTCTTAGGCGCGTCTCCGCTCCATCGTTGTCGTTCCACGCAACAAAGACAGGCGCAGCCCCCGGGTGAGACGAGCAGAGTGCCCCAAGTCCGCGGGCAACGTCATTCCCGTCTGTCATCCCATTGCGCCATATGATTTCCATGCCCAGTGCTCCCGACTCGCGAAGCCCTGCAAGTGGTTCCGCTTCCTCTACAATGAAGGGAGCGCGGTCCTCGCCTCGATCGCGAACGCTGTACGACCCTGTCAGGAGCAAGGCACTGTCTGCCACAACGATGTTGGAAAGCTTACTCCAGGTCTCTGGAAAAACCAATGCCTCGGCGGTTCCGTGGAAATCTTCGAGCGTGAGGCGAGCGTATTCGGAACCCGTCTTCTTGCTGACCCGTCGTTTCACGTTGGTGACCACGACAGCAACGGAAACCTGGTGTTCACTCCAGGTGCCCAACGTGGCGGTGGTGCGCGAGCTGAAGAGTTGCACCTCTTCGCGAAACCGCTCCAGTGGATGCCCGGATATGAAGAATCCGATCACGCTCTTCTCTTTGGTGAGTCGCTCGGCTTCTGACCACGTAGGCACTTCCGGGAGATTCTCGCTTCCGGTGGAAGGGCGAACGTCAGGCGTTTCGCCGAACAAGCTCGCTTGTCCAGCGCTTCGCTCGGCCTGGCGCAGCTGTGCTTCCGCGAGCGCCGTCTCCAACCCGGCGTTCAGTTGAGCGCGGTGACCGCCGAGTTGATCGAGTGCTCCCGCAGCTATCAGCGATTCGAACACTCGCTTGTTGCATACCCTGAGGTCGATTCGTTCACAGAAATTGGCGAGGGTGTCGAATCCTCCATCTGACTCGCGCGCGGCGATGATCGAGTCAATGGCGGCACGCCCCACATGTCGGATCGCACCGAGTCCAAAGCGGATCTCCTTGTCATCGGTAACGGTGAACTTCCAACCCGACTCGTTCACGGAGGGTGGAAGCACAAGTATGTCCATCTCCCGTGCCTCGTTGATATATGTAACGACCTTGTCGGTATCGCCGATTTCCGAAGAGAGCAACGCAGCCATGAATTCTGCAGGATGATGCGCCTTGAGCCACGCTGTCTGGAAGGAGATGATGCTGTAAGCGACTGAGTGCGATTTGTTGAAGCCGTAGCGGCCGAACGTCTTGATTTGCGATGCTATGTCTTCGATGATCGACCTCTGATGGCCGCGCTCGACACACCGTTCCACGAATCGCTTCAATTCGTGCTCAATCAGGTCCGAGTCTTTCTTGCCAACGGCTTTGCGAAGCACGTCTGCCTCTGCAAGGGAGAAGCCCGCCAGGACGTTGGCGATCCGCATCACTTGTTCCTGGTACAGTATCACACCGTACGTTGGTTCCAGTACCTCACGCAGCTCGGGAAGCTGATACCGTGTCTCCTCCTGTCCACGCTTGCGGCGGATATACACGTTGTGCATACCCGAGTCGAGCGGGCCCGGTCGGACAAGTGCGTTCGTTGCTACCAGGTCGTCGAACTTGTCGCAGCGCAGCTGGTGCAACATATCGGTGCCGAGAGCCGACTCGAACTGAAAGACTCCGGCTGTGCGCCCCGCACGAAGGTGTTCGTAGGTGATAGGATCGTTGAGATCGATTTCATCGAAATCAACGTCGATCCCGTGGCGTTGGCGGATCATCTCAGTGGCATCGTGGATGACCGTTAGCGTTCTGAGGCCCAGAAAGTCCATCTTCAACATGCCGACCTTTTCGAGGGCGATCATGTCGAACTGCGTTATTAGCGACTCACCTCCATTTTGACTGTCGCTGCTACCGCGCTGCGGCGGTGTGCACACCGGCACATACTCATCCAATGGCCCCGGTGCAATCACGACGCCAGCCGCGTGGACCGACGCGTGTCGGGAGA
>JBDGYW010000125.1:0-13221 GCA_039588935.1 Gemmatimonadota bacterium
CCAGCACTATCTCCGTGGGAAAATACTACCCTACCCCTGTTGACACGCTCGAGAAGATGCTTCAACACCCCCCGGGTGCCTCGATATCGGGGGCGGGTGCGTGTGCGAGTGGACTAGCACGGCCCCCCCTTCCCCCGGTTTTCTCAAGGGAACCATGCTGCTCGATTTTTTTGTGGGAGCCACCCTAGCCAATCGGGTGCCGCAGCTGCATTGTTGTGCCGTGTGTTGGCGGAGCTGATACTGCCAGTGATGTGCATCGCCAATCAGCTACGAATCTGTTCCAGACCTGAGGTTGCGATCATCAACATGCTGCGTACCAGGAGTAAAGCAGCCGAGAGTGAGAAGAGATGACCTACCCAATACTCGATTATGACCCAACGCCTGAGGCAATGATCGAACCATCCAAGGTCATCACGCCACGCGACATGCCTGAGCATTGTGTCGTCTGTTTCTTCATGGAAGTGATCGAGAAGGTTGTGAAGGAGAACCAAGCAGAAATGCTCGTTGAGAATCGGTGGGAAGACGGCCCTCATCCAATCTACGAAATCTCCCACATGGGTAAACGCCTGGCCTTCTGTCACCCTGGCGTAGGAGCCCCATTATCCGCTGCCCTACTTGAAGAGGTGATTGCGTTTGGCTGCACCAAGTTCATTGCATGCGGAGGGTGCGGCGTACTTGAGAAGGACATTGCTGTCGGGCATTTGATCGTCGTTGATTCGGCAATACGTGACGAAGGTGTCTCATACCACTACCTACCTCCATCTCGTGAAGTCAGGGCGGATAGACAGGGTCTCAAGTCAGTTGTGGATGTGATTACAAATCGAGGGATTCCGCATCTTGTTGGTAAAACCTGGACCACAGACGCACCCTATCGTGAGACCTCCAACAAAATCGTGAAGCGCAAGGAGGAGGGTTGTCTGGTTGTTGAGATGGAAGCCGCAGGAATGATGGCTGTTGCGGAGCATCGTCAGGTGACTTTTGGGCAGGTACTCTATGGCGGTGACGATCTCAGTGGAGCAGAATGGGATAAGCGTCAATGGCAATCCAGAACAGAGATTCGAGAACAGCTGTTCTGGCTTTGTGCCGATGCGGTTCTCTCTCTCTAGTTCTTCAGGCTGCGGGACAACCACATCAGCTGCGAGTGCGAGATCAAACAGTAGGCAGTTGGTTTTTGATATGGATCATGAACATCGTCATTCGGCACTGCCAGTCGATGGAGGATCGAAATGGAAGGCTGCGTTTACGACGACGAGTATTTCACAGTCATCAGTCCCAAACACCCTCTGAACTGTCGTGATGATGGTGGTCATTTGATACTGATCAAGAAGGAGAAGGTGACAGACAGATCCGACATGACTTACCGAGAGGCAGTTGATTTCGTACGAATATCAATGGCCGTTGGTAAGGCGATGTACGAAGTACTTGGAATTGAAAGGATGAACTACGAGGATCTGGGCAATTGGGGCGTGGACGACGCAGGCGGTGCGAAGATGCATCTTCACTTCTTCGGAAGGGCGAGAGAGCAAACACATCAGATCAGAGGCCACCACATGTTCTTGTATCCCAAAGGGCACAACATATATGATGGCCATTTGAAACCCCTGACCGAAGAAGATCTCCGACAGCTGAGGTCAAGGATAGAAGAGATACTGACGGAGCCGAAGTATGTGAAAATGGCGGAACTCTCGGGTCTGTGATGGCGCACCAATCGGCCCATGGTAGTGTTTGGCATTGAAACTCGGGTGCTCCGAGCGAGCCCGGGCGGCGGGCCCGGCAGCTGAGCGCCCAGCCATCATACCGCAACGCTGGAAACCTCGATGAACGAACCACCATTGCCAGAGTACGACTATGTGCGCTTGGGTGCATTCACATACAACGTGGTGCGTGATTCCAACGCTGTCACAGAGTTGATGCGGTTCTGGCTCAAGCGTGAGTGGGAAACAGATCATGCAGAGGCGCCAGCCGAACCGTGGACGGTGGAATGGCTGAACCTGCTTCCGCGTCTCTCGTTCCGTCTTTCGGAGTTGCCGTTGGCAGACGTGCATCCGCGCGCAGATCTAATGGCTCACGAGGTTGGAGAACATTCGTTCCTGGCGGATTTGCGGCTTCGCGCCGCGGAGCGAGAGGAATCACTACTACGGGGTGTCTCTCTTGAGCCGCTGGTTGTACTTGAGCACAATGGTGAGCTCATGGACGGTTACACTCGCTGTTGGCTGCTACGTGAGCATGACGAGCCACGGGTCTACGTCTACCTTGCGTCGGTGGTTGGTTGAAACTGCAAGCGTTGCAACCGGGAGTGGTTACATGAACAGGTGGACTTGCCGGACCCTCCTTCTCCTGACCTTCGCATTCCTAATTCCAAGCGGCGCCTCTGCTCAGCACTTCCCATCCCACGAGGACCTCACTGGACTGATCCGGTCCCGCGTCGAAGAGGGTCGGGCAGTCGGCATCGTGCTTGGCGTCATGGAGGCCGACGGTTCGACACGCGTCGTCTGGTATGGGGATGCGGGGCCCAACGCGCGAGCCTTGGGCGCCCGGTCGGTCTTCGAAATTGGCTCAATCACAAAGGTGTTTACTGGAATCCTGCTCGCTGACATGGTCGCTCGAGGCGAAGTGTCGCTCTCCGATCCCGTCTCCGACCATCTGCCTAGCGGGGTCACCGTGCCCTCTCGAGGAGGTCGAGAGATCACTCTGCTCGACCTCGCGACCCATCACTCGGGGCTGCCGAGACTACCCAGCAACTTTTCCCCAGCGGATAGGACAAATCCCTACGCGGACTATACCGTCGAGGACCTGTACACCTTCCTCTCCAGTCACGAGCTACGGCGCGAAATAGGGTCGCAGTACGAATACTCGAACCTCGCGGTCGGCTTACTAGGCGTAGTGCTTGCGAGGGTAGGAGAAGGGAGCTACGAGGACATCGTGCGTGAGCGCATCCTCGAGCCGCTCGGTATGAACATGACCGGCATTACGCTTGAGGGAGACATGCTTGCCTGGATGGCGGAGGGGCACAACCGGCAGGGCGATGTAATCCCGTTGTGGGACGCGTAGGCGATCGCCGGCACAGGAGCACTTCGGTCCAACGCAGAGGACATGCTGACCTTCCTCGCCGCCAACACCGGGCAACCGGAAACGCAGGCAGAGCGCTCGATGCGCGACAGCCATAAGGTGCGCGAAAGCATAAGTGCTCAGATGGACATCGGCATGAACTGGCATGTGCTCCACGATGGCGACGAGAGGATTGTCTGACACAACGGCGGAACAGCCGGCTTTCGCACCTTTATCGGCTTCGACCCGGACAAGGGTGTCGGGGTGGTGGTACTGACCAATTCAGCACACGGCGCCGACGACATTGGCTTCCACCTCATCAACCCGAAAGTGCCCCTCGCGCCGGCGTCCGTCACGCCGGTATTCGTGAAAGTGCTAGCAATCCTTTCAACGGTCATATTCCTGGTCTTAGTCCTAGTATTCATGCTCCGCGAACATAGGAAACCTCCTCCTCCTCTCGCCCGTCCTCTCGTGTGAGGATGGCGCCGTCCCGTGGTCGCAACTCCTGGGTGTTTATGCTGGCACGCGGGTAAGCAGCTTGTGCGCACGGTCGTCATGCCGCTCCCATGTCTGCTCTAACGTGAAGCGCGCCTGACCGCTATCATTGCTCCGATTATGGCTACCAGTATCGAGCACGATCCAGCCGGCTTGACGTTCGAGGAATTCACCTCGCTGAACGATGTGTGTTTCCCACACGAGTCAGTGGGTATGGCTTTATTCGGCGAGTTCACGTCGGCGCATTTGTGGACCGTGAGAGAGAGCGGTTTGTTGGTTGGATACTCAGTCATGAGTCGCGGATCAAAAACACCCTACATCAGACGGATCGGAATTCACCCGGACTTGCGGTGCAGGGGCCTTGCGAACAACCTGATGAGCCGGATGCTCTCCGTCGCCGAAGAAGACGGGGTTTCCGAAGTACATGCGTCTGTCGAGCAGGACAATCATGCTGCGATCGGCCTCAACCGCAAGTTCGGTTTCGAGATCACCGGAGAGAGCGTGAATTTCTCCATCGAGGTCCGACCATCACAGACTGATGCCTACCAAGCGGTACCGTTTGTCGAATACGACTGGGACGACGGACACCTGCAACTCCCCGAATCCCTCAAGGCATGGGGCAGGCGACACGATCCTCCACATTCAATTGTGCTGGTGTTTCTCGCAGATGATCGGCCCATCGGATACACGCGGTTCTGCCCGGATTTCCCGGGCTGCTCCCCATTCGTTCTGTTTGAAGACTCAGATGCCATCGAGGACCTAGTAGGGCTTCTCGACGAGTATGTACTACCTGGAAGGCGTGCGATTAAGGTCACAGCTGCCGATGCTACCGCAGTTGCGTCGTTCGAACGCGCTGGAACTCACGTCAATTACAGAATGTTCGAGATGACGAAGCGACTCGGTTCAGCTAGTCAATGACCAATCGTACCGGACCATGCTTTGGGGAGCGGCTTGACAAGCGAATGAAGCTGACAGTCGCGGTAGGAGCAGTTGGTTCGTGCGCAAAGGAGTCAATCTGTGGAATCTTCCGGTGGGTACGAGGAATACGCCTTCATTGCGGACCTCTATGACCACGTTGTGCCGTATCGCAGCCGGCCTGATGTGGGGTTTTTCGTTGAAGTAGCCAAAGAATCAGGTGGGCCGGTCCTGGAGGTGGGTTGCGGAACAGGGCGGGTTCTGATTCCCACAGCACGGGCGGGCATCGAGATAGTAGGGCTCGATTTGTCGCGGCCCATGCTGGATGTGTGTCGGGAGCGGCTGTCACATGAGCCCCGGGAGGTACAGGCCCGAGTCCAACTCGTAGAGGCTGACATGCGTGATTTTGAGCTAGGGCAAGCCTTCCCGTTGGTGACGACACCCTTCCGACCGTTTCAGCATTTGACGACGGTAGGAGACCAACTTTTGTGTCTTGGGAGTATTCACCGCCACTTGGTGGAGGAAGGCTCACTGATTCTCGACATCTTCAACCCCTCTCTCGAGTCGTTGACGCGGGATGACGTTGGCGAGGAGGTGGGTGAAGAGCCTGAGTTCGCCACGCCTGACGGTCGGCGGGTGGTTCGTCGGCATAAGATCGTTTCGCGAGACCGCTCCAATCAAGTCAACGATGTGGAGCTGATCTACTATGTGACCCACGCTGACGGTCGGGAGGAGAGACTGGTTCATTCGTTTCCGATGCGGTACCTGTTTCGGTACGAAGCAGAGCATTTGCTGGCGCGGAGCGGGTTCGAGGTAGAGCATGTGTATGCGGATTATGACAAGTGCGAATATGGCACGAAGTATCCCGGGGAGCTGATATTCCTAGCGAAGAAGGCAGAAACTTAATTCACCGTTGTGAAATGTCGGACGACCGATTCCTCCAGGAAAAATTGATTCGGTATTACAGAGAACGCGCACCGGAGTACGACGAGTGGTTCCTACGGCAGGGGCGATATGATCGCGGTGAAGACCACCGGCGTCGGTGGTTCGGAGAGGTGGATGAGGTCCGAGAGGAACTGCGGGCGTTGGAGCCGTATGGAGACGTCTTGGAATATGCCTGTGGCACGGGTATCTGGACCGAAGAGCTGGTGAAGTACGCGGATCACATAACCGCGATAGACACGGCCCGGGAAGCTATCGCGTTAAACCGCGATCGACTTCAGAGTCCAAAGGTCAAATACGTCATAGCAGACCTGTTCAAATGGAATTCAGAGCGCAACTATGATTTTGTGTTCTTTGGCTTTTGGATCACCCATGTTCCGCCATCTCGGTTTGCCGAGTTCTGGAATCTCGTTGCGCAGGCACTCAGGCCGGGTGGCAGAGCTTTTTTCGTCGACAATCGCTACTATCGCGAATCAACAGCGCGGGACCATAGTCTTGCAGGAGCGGCTGATGGCGTGGTTGAACGGCGACTCAATGACGGTCGAACGTTCCCGGTGATCAAGGTATTCTATGACGCGGCGGAACTAGAACGGCGCCTGAACGACCTCGGCTGGACGGGGAAGATCGTGGAGACAAACGAGTTCTTCATCTACGGCACGCTTCAGCGTGCAGGTGTGACTGGTCGACACCGGAAATGACTTTCCGCTCACCTAGTTGACATCTCTCCCAATGACATGTAATGCTTACACCGACAAGATGAAGTACTCCGCCACGAGGACCCGGGAAATGACGAAGCTGGAACCAACGATGAATGTTGTGACGTCCATCCGCATCGTCATTACTGCGCCCATGCCCTGAGCGGATGAGCCAGGGTGTGGGCTTGTCACTCCCTGGCCTCAAAGAGAACCGAGAAGCTGTTGAGACCACGGGAGAAACTCGTGGTCTCTTTTTTGTTCAAGAACAGTTTCCCAACGAGATAACGATGTTCGAGAAAGTCAATCATAGAGAAGACACAGTCCGCCGAGAGCACGATGTGCTGAGATTCTGGGCCGAAACGCAGGTCTTCGAAAGGCTCCTGAAACAAAACGCCGATGGCCCGATATGGTCGTTTCTCGACGGGCCGATAACAGCGAACAACCCCATGGGCGTGCATCACGCCTGGGGGCGCACATACAAGGATTGCCTCCAGCGGTTTCACGCCATGAAAGGGCACAAGCTCAGGTATCAGAATGGATTCGACTGCCAGGGGCTTTGGGTTGAGGTCGAAGTAGAGAAGGAGCTCGGGTTCAGGACGAAGCGGGATATCGAGAGGTATGGCATCGAGAGGTTCGTCAAAAAGTGTAAGGCTCGGGCATTGAAGTATGCCGACATCCAGACCGAGCAATCCCGCCGGCTCGGATATTGGATGGACTGGAACAACTCGTACTACACGATGGACGATACGAACAACTACATGATCTGGTCGTTCCTCGGGAAGTGTCACGAGCGTGGCTTGATCTACAAAGGCACGGACAGCATGCCGTGGTGTCCGCGGTGTGGGACCGGGATTTCACAGCACGAAATGCACGAGGGTTATAAGGACGTAACGGACACCGCGGTCTACTTGCGGTTGCCGCTCTGTGGCAGTGACGGCGAGTACCTGCTCGTCTGGACGACAACACCGTGGACGTTGGCAGCGAACGTGGCCTGTGCCGTGAACCCAAGTCTGTCCTACGCGAAGGTGCGACAGGACGGCGCCACGTACTATCTGGCCGAGCACCTGGCGGACACCGTGCGAGAGAAGGGAGGGTTCGAGGTTGCTGCCGTGTTGCCCGGTGCCGATCTGGTCGGATGGGAGTATCACGGACCGTATGATGAGTTGACAGCGCAAGAGACGGGAGTGCGGCGGCACGAGGTTGTGCAGTGGGAAGGAGTGTCAGAGAACGAAGGAACCGGCGTAGTCCACATCGCTCCTGGTTGTGGGAAGGAAGACTTCGAGCTTGCACGTCTGTATGGGTTGCCGGTACTAGCCCCAGTCGACGAAAACGGAGTCTATTACGAAGACTACGGCGAATTCGCGGGCAAGAACGCTGCCGACGTGGCCGACGATGTCTTACGAGACCTGAAGCAGAAGGGCTACTTCTACGAGGCAGAAGCGTACACCCACAGCTATCCCCACTGTTGGCGCTGCCACACTCAACTCCTATTCAGGCACGTCCACGAGTGGTTCATCGACATGTCGTGGCGCGGCGAAATCAAGGCGAACGTCAGAAAGTGCCAATGGATACCCGAGTGGGGAGAGGCGCGAGAACTGGACTGGCTCGACAATATGCGGGATTGGATGATCTCCAAGAAGCGCTATTGGGGTCTGGCGTTGCCGATCTTCGAGTGCGAGTGTGGTTGGTTCGATGTGGTAGGCTCGAGGGACGAATTGAAAGCTCGGGCTGTGGAAGGCTGGGATTCCTTTGAGGGCCATTCTCCCCATCGACCGTGGATAGACTCGGTCAAGATCCGGTGCGAGAAGTGTGGCCAAGCTGCGGAGCGTTTGACGGACGTGGGGAATCCGTGGCTGGACGCTGGGATAGTCCCGTATTCCACCGTCGCATATGACTCGGACAGGGATTACTGGCGGCAATGGGTGCCCGCAGATCTCGTATTGGAGTGTTTTCCCGGTCAGTTTCGGAATTGGTTCTACGTCTTGTTGGCAATGTCGACGATGATGGAAGACATACCACCGTTCAAGACGCTCCTCGGGCATGCATCGGTGTTCGATGAGAACGGTGAGGAGATGCACAAGTCCAAGGGCAATGCCATCTGGTTCGATGATGCGGTTGAGAGGATGGGTGCAGATGTCATGCGTTGGATCTACTGTCGACACGATCCAACCACGAACCTGAGTTTCGGGTACGGGATCGGGCGCGAGGTGGAGAAGACGGTCTTCAACTCGTGGCGGAATGTATACGCGTTCTTCTGTAACTACGCGTGCCTCGACGAATTCAATGTGTCGCGCGACCAGGTCCCGGTCGCCGAGCGCCCGGACATGGACAGATGGATGCTCTCGAATCTCAACCTGTTTCTGGACCGAGCGAACGAGTGCTTGTCCGCGTACGACATGGCATCGACCGTCCGAGCTGCAGAACAGCTGATCGATCGGCTCTCAAATTGGTACGTCCGCCGCAATCGCAAACGATTCTGGAGAAAGAAGGATCAAGGTGACGTCGACAAGCTGGCCGCATACCAGACACTCCACGAAGTATTGGTCAAGCTTTGCCAGGCTCTCGCTCCTATAGTGCCATTCATGACGGAGACCATGTACCGGAACCTGGCACACGATCAAGATCCGACATTACCGGACAGCGTTAGCCTTTGCCGCTATCCCGTACCAGACAAGTCGCTGATAGATGAGAAGCTCAACACAGATATGGATATCGCTGCGAGCCTGGTGTCGACCGTACTCAGTCTCAGGCAACAGCGGAATGTCAGGGTCCGGCAACCGCTTTCGTCGGTTCGTGCATTGTGCAGAGAGCAGCGCACTGCGGATGCTCTTACTCGGTTTGAGGCCCACATCCTGGACGAAACCAACGTGAAGCAGATTTCTACATCTGTCGACCCCGCCCAAACCCCCGGCGGTCCGGGCTACTCCGTCGCTGTCCATGAAGGTCCGGAGATGATCGTGATGCTCGACACGGCGTTGACGGAGGCTCTCGTTGCGGAAGGTCTGGCGAGGGATGTCGTGCGGCGCATACAGATGCTTCGCAAGAAGGCCGACCTGGAAATGGATGACAGGATTGAGTTGCGTTTCGCTACCGAGAGTGAAGCTATGAGATCGGCCATAGAGTCATGGTCGGACTTCATCAAGGCCGAGACTCTCACTGCGGTAATACACGAATGCACGGAGAGAATGACCGGAAAACCAGTGAAGATCAGCGGGCACGAGATGCAATTCGAGATCAGCAAGCTGTAAGTGGTGATATCGTTTCTCCGGGCCCATCGCCAACAAGGCGATATGGACGTTGAATTATGCAGTTGTTCGGTGCGTTTTGATGTTTGTCGTACGGTGTGGTTCGCTCGCGGGAAGGATACCATGACCAGAAGAACAGATACGGAGATCATCAGGGGCTGGTGGGATGACCTCGCGCCCTGGCATGAGCATGATGCGATCCCAACCGACTCAGCCCAATACGGGGATTATTGCCCGAATGAAGCCAAACTGAACCTGCTTGGCGACGTGCGGGGCAAGAGTCTGCTCGAACTGGGGTGTGGCGGAGCCCAGTGTTCGATAGCGTTCGCCAAGGCCGGTGCTGTTTGCACCGGCGTGGACATCTGTGCCGGTCAGCTGGACCAGGCACGACGTCTGTCAAGGGAGCATGGCGTCAGCATCGAGTTGCTTCAAGAAGACATGCAGGACCTTCAGTTCCTCAGAGGCAGGACCTTCGACATGGTCTTCTCTGCCTATGCATTCCAATACGTGCTTGATTTGGGCAAGCTTTTCGCCGGTGTACACAGCTGTTTGGCCGACTCGGGCGTGTTCGTCTTCAGTTGCCACCATCCATTTGCGGATTGCGTGGACAAGGACACTCTTACGCTCAACAGGAGTTACCACGAATTCGACCGGGAGGAGTATGAGGACCGGTGGCCGGACGGCTCGAGCCGACCATTTCTCCGATACCTTAGGCGTATATCCGACTACCATAGTGCGCTGGTTCTCGCCGGCTTTGCGGTTGAGCGCATGGTTGAGGCGCTGGACTGGGACGAGCCGGGAAAACCTGAACAAAACCCTAAGGAGCTCGTGAAGCTGATTCCGACCACCATCATCTTTAAGGCATGCAAGAGGAACGCGAGGTGTACCTAGGCTGCTAGAGCCGGGCGCCTTGGGTTCGAGTCACCGAACCGCTCCGGCAGGCGACTGGCGAGGATGGCGAGTTGTTCCATCAAGCTCGCGTGATCCGTTCCTGGCCGCATCCGCCCGACGAGGCCTAGCCCGAAGCCCCGCGGCGTGAGGTTCTCCCGGTCGGTGACCACGTCGTGTACCCAGACGGAGGTCCGATCATCGAAGAACCGGAACTCGGGATCCATCACACCTATTATCGTGCTCTGCCTGCGCGAGACTTCCAAGGTGCGATCAATCACCGACGGATCGCCGCGGAACCAGTTCATCCAGAGATCGTGGCTGCTCACGATCACCCGACCCTCGGCATCCTCCTTCGTGGGCAGGCGCCCGAGCACCGGCGCTACTCCGAGCGTACTGAAGAAGGAGGGATTCACCGCCCGTATGAAGAGCCGGTCGATGCGATCATCCAAACGCACTGTAGTCTGGGCCGAATTGAAGAGACCGATGTCCTCCAGCAGGTCCGCATTCTCTTCGTACTGAACGAAGAACTCCGATCCGACGCCGAACTCCTCCGGCATATCGGAGCCGGGGGCGGACGCCCAGATCGAGACGAGGCGATCGGCATTGGGGAACGGGAGCGGATCGATCAGCACGGTGTCGACCACGCTGAAGATCGCGGCATTCGATCCAATGGCGAGGGCCAGCGTCACGACGGTCACAATCGTGAAGCCCGGCGCACGTCGAAGGGCGCGTGCCGCATGCAAAAAATCTCTCGTCCAGTCCTCGAGCGACCGACCCATCAGCCACCCCAGTCACGGTTCTGGTTCTGTTCAGCCCCGAGTCGGGTCCTTGCAGATCTCTAATACTCTCACAGCGACGGTGACGGAAGAGCGCACCGCCATGTCCAGCTCGATGGTGTAACGGCACTGCATAACGTTCTTCAATCGGTCCACTATGTCAGCCACATGCTGCGTCCTCGGTGCCGAATTCAACCGCCATGAATACGCCTGCTGCAGGGCAACGTCCAGAGTGTGGGATGGTGCGACAGGAAGTGCAACATTTTGGGTGCCCGTGAAGTTTGGCACACTATTGGCACACAGGCATAAAAACTGAGCGGTCACTCGCAACCGCCCATCTTCTAAGTTGTTGTTTTTTATCGACTTACCTAATCGGGACGGTGGGATTTGGGCAATCGCTAACGCGATTGCAAAGCCGTGCAAACATCGCCGTAGGCGAGCGCAGCACCACCCACGACCCCCTGTTGCGAAGCACACCGAGGCTGCAACGCAGCCGCAGGTGCACCCGATTCAGCAGTGTTGCGGGGAAAATAGAAATCCAGAGCTCCCTTACCGCTCCACCTCCACATCCATGACCCAGATGTCACTCTCGTGCTCGGCCCAGGGCCAACCGAGAACAGGAAAGGAGGCATGAATTCGTAACTCTCCACCACGAGACTCGGTTCGCCGCCGTGCAAAGGAATCTCCCAGATTCCTCCTAATCCGTCCTCATGATATGCGGACAGGTATATGGTCGAGCCATCCCTGGAGAATCGGGACATGTGTGCCCACCAAGTCCACATCCGCAGACCGGCCGTCACCGGGTCGTATCGCCAAGCAACCTCTCCTGCTCGTGATAACAGCACTATCTCCTCAGGGGGCCAGGGCGAAGCACACAACACACCACTACCGTTCGGTGCCCAATCTTGGAGCACGCATTCGAAGACGGTGAGCTGAGAAGGCTCGCCCCACGTTCCGCCAACGGAGTCACGCGACACAATCCACACCTCAGATTGCCCGGTCAGGTCTGACACGAACGCAACATCCAACCCGCTCGGCGACCATTTGGGGTTAGCGTTCGACGTAAGGCCTCCCGCAATTGGAGTTGGGATACCCCCATCGTCCGGAACCACCATCACCACGCACTCACCGTCTCCGGTGTCACGTTTGTACACTATCTCGGTTCCATCGGGTGACCATTGAGGGGAATACTCTCCAAACGGGCTGTCGGTAACTGGCAAGGCGCTGCCACCATCCAGCGGCTTCTTGTAGATGTCCGAGTTACCCCGGAGATTCGAGTGGTAGGTGATCCACTCGCCATCGCGTGAAATGTCATGGGTCTCGATGACCGCATTTTCGCTGGTCACGGGAAAACCATCATGGATTGACTCGGGACCTGACCCGATCGGGTAGGACCAGATGTTCTGGCGTGCAGTGGCTTTCGAGAAGGTCAGTTTCTTCGCGGCGGTTGAATAGGAGATAGAGTGAGCGTCGAGCACGCCCGGCACTTTTAGTGGTTCTCCGCGAGGCCCCGTCGGTCCCAAATCGACGACGTATACCTCTCGCAGACCCTCACGGTTCGAAATGAACAGCAGGTGGTCGTCGTCGAGCCAGGCGGGGCTCACATCCAAGAACTCTCCTCCGGTCACTCGCACCGGCTCACCGCCGTCGGAATCTATTATCCAGATCGAGGACACGTTTATGTCGAAGCTAATAAGCCAAGATGAAGTTCCATGCACATAGGCAATCCGTCTGCCATCCGGTGACCAGACGGGCGAATGAAATCCAAACGTCGACTCGAGGACAGCGAGCAGCGTGGTTGCCCTGTCGCTGATCGAGTAGGTGAAGAGGCTGTCGGGACGCGCGATGTACGCGACGCTGGAGCCGTCAGGCGACCACGCCGGAGACCATGCGTTTCCCGGCAGATCAACCGAGCGAACCGAGCCACCTAGAGTTGCCACTTCCCCCCATGAGCACCCCTCCAAAAACCTGGTTCGACCGCGAGGACAGCTCCAGAAGCGAAGAAATTCACCGTCTTGACTCCACGCTGGATACATGACCGAGCCACCGTGCTCCGCCTGCGCGGCCACGAACTCCGCTCCACCGCCAGTGCTCAGCGTACTGCGAATGACGACCGCTTGCCTCCCACCACGGTTAGCCACAAACGCGACTCGACTGCCGTCGGGCGACAGCGCCGGTTGCCACTCCATGCCCGACTCGCTCGTAACGGCGCGG
>JBDGYW010000126.1:0-20767 GCA_039588935.1 Gemmatimonadota bacterium
GAAAAAACGCTTCTGCCGTTCAATCCGCAACCCTTGTCCTGCGAAGCCTTCTCTCAACTCTCGAGGTGACACGTGCTGTACAATATCGTATTCTGTAATTACTGTGTGTGCCAAATGGAGATACGGGAGGAAAGAGATGACAGCACCGGTTTGGTTCGACGAGACTAAGAACCGCATCTACATCCGCTTTGAAGGGTTCATTGACGTGGAGCATGCGCAAGAACTCCACGACCTTTACCGTGACGCGATTACACGGGCCCAACCCGACTTCACCGTTTTGACCTACGCCGAGGGCTACAGGCCAGGTACGAAGGAAGTACAGGACATCGTCACCCGCATGGTACAGATGGCCGGTGTGGGCGGTTGCCGGAGGGTAGCCCGGGTGATCGGAGAAAACCCACTTGGCGCCATGCAGATTAACAGACTGGCCAAAGAAGAGACGACCTACGAGTCAAAGCACTTTGAAACGGCTGGTGAAGCCGAAGCATACCTGGACGAGTAGATGGGCTGAGGGGCGCATCCCCTCGCCCTGTTGCATCTTTTGTCAGATGCGCGGTCAACCACTTGATCGCATTCCTGAGGCCCACTTGCCCCACGCGTCCCGGAAAGCGTGATCAAGCGCTCTCCGGGGGGGAACCTCTACTTATCAGACTTATTCCACACGTTTTCCAGCGACTCGATCAACGACTCCGCCTGTCGCGACTGAAACCGCAGTACGCCGGCTGTCGCAACGACGTGGTCGAGGAACTCCTTCTGCTCTTCGAGCACTTCGTGGTTGGTCCGCACTTCGCACAGCATCGCTTCCATACGTGCGATCAGTGCGTCTTCTCCCGCTAGCGCTTCGCGGTGCTCGCCGAGGCGCTCCGCCTCTGCGCGGATCTCAGAGAGCTGTGGCTTCAGCTCATCGATCAGTGCACGACCGGCCTCGAGTTCACCGCGGGCAGCGAGAGTTTCGCGTACCTGATCGGCCGTTTCCTCCGCCAATTCGAACATCCGGGTGACATCGGCTCGGAGGGCCTTCAGCACGTCCTCGCGCTGCGTGGCCTGCGCTGTTGCGTGGGCCATTCGCTTCTCCAGGGCTTGCCACTGTCTGAGCCTCTCTTCGAACCGGTCCATCGCGGCTCCAGTCACGCCTAACTGTTCGGCGCGTTCATCGAGCGTCACGACGGACTCCCGAATTGATGTCAAGCGATCCTCGGCGCCGCTCATGGCGGCTGTCAATTCTTCGGTGTGCTCACTGAGGCGCTCTATCGCCGTCCTGGCTGCGAGCCTCAACTCGGCCGCCTTCTCCAGCCCCGCCAGAGACTCATCTACCGTCAATCGGTGGCGGTCCACTTCTTGGCCGAGGGCCTTGATCGCGTCTCCAGTTCCACGCAGCTGTTCAGATCGCTGCTCCAGTGACTCGATCTGTGCGGTCACCTCAGATACTCGAGTCTCCGCCTGGCTGATCGCCGAATCCGACGGCTCGCGAATCGACTCCAGTTTCGAGGCGAGCTCGGATGCTGCTTCCTCGAGCCGCTGCAGCTGCGGCTCGAGTTTCCGGGCACGATCTGCCTGATCGGTAAGTGACGAGACGTCAGCCGTGATCTCGGTAACACTCTCACTGAGTTGGGTGGCTGCGGCACGAACCTCGTCCACGACGACTGAGGTATCCTCCAACGTTTGGATCCGCTGCTCGGTATGGGTGAGGGTGTTGCGGAGATTCTTGACTTGCTCACTAACGGTGTTGAGCCCTTCGCGTTCCAAGGAGAACCGACTTGTCGCGCGCTCGAGATCCTCTACGAGCTGGCTTTGGAGGGCCCCGAGTTCCCGCCGCATCGCGTCATCGCGCGTGCAGATTTCCTCGTGGGCCACGCTGATCCGATCGAGGTCCTCATACATGACCGCCTGTTCGGCCTTCTGTGCATCCATACTCTCCCGGAGTTCGCTCATTGTCTGCTGGTTTTCTGACTGCTTCTCAATCTCATCATCGAGCCTCTTCAGGATCACCTCCAGGCGCTCGCCACGTTCCGCGACTCGCTCAACGAGGTCGCGCTGTTCCTCAAGCCCGGTTGTCTTCTGGGCCACGAATTCCCTCAACGCCTGCAGCATCTGCAGCTCCCGCCGTACCTCCGGGACCCCGCGAGCCAGTTCAGCAGCCGGATCAATTGTCTCGCGCAACGAGCTCACGCGTTGGGTGGCCTCCGCAAGATCCGCCTGGAGAGTGCCAAATCGATCCACAGACTGCTGTAGCTGGGATTGGACCGACTCGTTCTCCACTTTCATTGCGTCATGCTGCGACCGAAGCTCTTCCCGCTCCGTGCCGAGCGTGCTAGCCTGTGCCTGGAGCGCATTCATCTCCTCGCGCAAAGCAGCAACTTCCTCCCGCGTGCCCGCGAGTTCGCCGATGGCGTCTCGGAGTGCGGCCACCTCGCCAAGGCCGTCTTGCACTGTGTCGAGATCAGATTTTGCGGTGCGCACCGCACTCACGGTCTCCTGTAGTTCCACTTCCGCCATATTCTGCGCACCGCTCAGGGTGTCGGCGGTATTCGCCATCTGCTCAAAGCGCGTTTCCAAGTTCGCGAGGCGGGCCTCTACTCCGCTCACATTGGGCATGGACGCCTCGAGGGCACCGACCTTCTTCTGTACAACCTCCGCGGCCTCACGTGCTTGCGCTATCGGAGAAACTACCTTTTCCGCGCTTGCCGCGGTCTGCTGAATCTGAGCAACCAGTGCTTCCAGCGTGTTCCGCTCCTGACGCATCTGGAGCAACATTGTCCTCAGTTCGCCCTTTATATCCGGCGGCAGCGTTTCGTTCCCGAACAGGTTCTTCAAGGCCATGGTAGACTCTCCATCCCGCTTTCCAAATGTGATTGCACGGCCGTCAATGGCCGTGACATTCGCGCACTCGATGCATGCAAGCACTGCGCCATCTTATGCAAGGACTGCAACATATTGTAATAAAACGAGTTGCAGCATTCTGTTATCTGGACACGATCGTCCAAGTTCTGGAATTTGGATGAATCTGAGATCGGTAGTCAAGAGTCGGTACGGTCAGTCAGCACTGTCTATCCAGCTATCAACGGTAGCAGGTTTCTTGAGAGCATCGGCCGCTTGTCGGCTTGGTGGTGTTCTCACGTCCCATCATCAGAAAAGGCCTTCGAGAATATCCACCACCAGGCCGCTTGCTTCCAGCAACACTATCCGGTCGCCTTCTTGCGCCTTCCCCTACCCTCCTGCGCTTGAAGATCCGAAGTGAGAGTAAAGCCCGCTAGAATCGCGAGCGCAAATACCATTGTTGAGCGCATCATGATGGACCTCTCTTTGAAACACTGCCTGCTGGTCGATAGTAGAGATATTGCGTGGAGTGTTCAGGGACTGTGACCGATGTCACAACCACCGAATCAGTATTTTCAAGTGACGCTGACTGCGCGCAAGAAAGCATCAAACACAGATCGAAACTGCCAGAGGATGGAGGTTTTGCGGTTCCAATGATCGCGTTTTCAACTCGAGATTTCATTTGAGTTGACTGTGCCACCCAAGGACGTCTAAACAGTACGCCAAAAGCAAACGGATCAGCCGATGCGGCCAACCCGTTGTGTATCAATCGGTTCTCTGTTGTCCAGTTAGTTACTGCGAAGCTCCGGAGGAGGGACTCGAACCCCCGACCCGACGGTTAACAGCCGTCTGCTCTACCAACTGAGCTACTCCGGAATGCGACAGCGCTCACCCACCACCCTTATCCTACGGCCTTGCATACTCACTTCCCGCATTGCCGCGGAGACAGATTCTAATCCCTCCCTACCAACGGCGCAAGCGGTCTTCCCTCAGCCTCCCGAGCGCACCCCGATACCTGCCCGCGATATCCTCTCCCGGCACATTCCACGCACTACTGACTGTGCACTTCTCTCCACTCACCAGGTGTTTATGAGAAGGGCGACCGTTAGCGCTAGCTGGGCGATCTGAAGCAGCAGAGTAAGATCTTGACGTGTGAACCATCGCCGAGGGACGAAGATTTGGTCTCCGGACCTTACGCCAACCTCGCGGAGGGTTCTTCCTCGTGGTCCCACTTCATCGTAATCGATGCGCTCGGTTTCGTCCCGCCGCCGGAGCCGTATGTCGTTGAGGTTGCCATTTGTGGTGGGCCCGCCTGCCATTGCCACGACATCGATCGCGGTGAGCGTGGGATCGATGGTGTACAGACCCGGCCGCGATACATGTCCCAGGATCGAGATCCTGAAGCGCGGTGTAACCGTCACAAAGGGATTATTGAAGAGAGTCTCGAGCCCAGCAGTGAGCGTGTCACGGACCTGCGCGACTGTGAGGTTCCTGGTGTCAATCTCACCCAGTACGGGATAGAGGAACCGCTCATTCTCATCGATCTGAAACTGCCCTGAGAATGCTTCCTGACCCCAGACGTTGATCAGCAGCACGTCCCCCGGCCGAAGCGAGTACGACGAAACGGAGGTCGTGACGAGTGCCGCCGGTTCCTGAGCGATGGCGGAGCCAGCCAGGATAGCGGCGATGAAGACAACCATTGTTGGTGTGCGCATGACAACAAGATTGCGAAGCAAGCGCGGGTGGTCAACATTCTCGGAGCAGTGTGGAATGGACGTTCGATGCTCCTTTCCGCCCTACCGCAGGCACCTTCCCGTATGCGTGTCTGTTGCGGCGACGTCCTCGGGTGTTCCTGTGGCGACCACGCGGCCACCGTCCGGCCCGCCGTCCGGTCCCATGTCTACTATCCAATCGGCGCGTTTGATGAGGTCAACGTTATGCTCGATCACGACAACCGTGTGACCGGCATCGACCAGGCGGTCCAACACCTTGATGAGTGTACGGACGTCGTGCAGGTGAAGGCCGGTGGTGGGCTCATCTAGAATGTAGAGCCTGTGTTCCCGCTTGCGACGAGCACCTGCGAGTTGGCGCGCGATCTTGAGCCGCTGGGCCTCACCACCGGATAACGTGGTTGCGGGTTGGCCGAGGTGCAGGTATCCCAGGCCAACCTGTTGCAGATACCACAGCACCTTTCCAAGTCGTTCCTGATGTCTGAACCGCACGATAGCGTCGTCCACCGTGAGGTTCAACACGTCGTGGATCGAGAGTCCCTTGATTCGGATGTCCAGCACCTCTGGCTCGAATCGCGAACCAGCACAATGCTCGCAAGGCACGAAGACGTCGGCTAAGAAGACCATCTCGATCTGAAGATGGCCGGCCCCGTCACACTCACCGCACCGACCGCCGTCGACGGCATTGAAGCTGAACGTCGTGGGCGAGTATCCTCGGGCTTGGGCAAGCGGTTGAGCGGCATACAAGCTGCGAATCTCATCGAATGCCCGAACGTATGTAACCGGATTAGACCGCGGGGTTCGTCCTATCGGCGACTGATCGACGAGCACTACATCGCTGAGCGTCTCCCACCCGCTTAGTTCGCGGACAGCTCCGACCGGCTCGCCAAGATGCTCCTTGGCGCCGTGGGCTCCTTTCAAGCGACTTGCGAGCTGTCGGTACAAGATATCGTGGACCAGTGTGGACTTCCCGGATCCGGAGACGCCGGTCACGGCGACCAGAACGTTCAACGGCACTGCGACGTCCACGTCCCGCAAGTTGTGGAGGGTAGCTCCTTCCACGACCAAACGTTGGTGGCCGATGCTGCGGCGGGCATTCGGTGTGACGAGATGTTTGGTCCCGCTCAGGTACTCGCCGGTTAGCGTGCCGGCGGTTTCTGCACCCGCCACGGGTCCCGAGTACATGTTCTCTCCACCGTCTTCCCCGCTCCCCGGCCCCAATTCGATCATGTGGTCGGCTTCGCGGATCGCTGCCAGGTCGTGCTCAACCACCACAACCGTGTTGCCGGTTTCCCGAAGGCGGCGCAGCAGGGAGAGCAGGCGCCCCACGTCGCGGGAGTGAAGGCCGATCGTGGGCTCGTCGAGCACGTAGAGTGTGTCTACCAGGCTCGAGCCAAGGGCGTTCGCCAGCTCGATGCGCTGGGCTTCACCGCCAGACAGCGTACGTGTGAGACGGTCGAGTGTTAGGTACCCGAGGCCAACGTCTCGAAGAAAGCGCAGTCGTTGTTCCAGTTCGCGCAGTATCGTCGAGGCTACCTCTCTTTCGAACGTCTCAAGGGCAATTCCCTCGAACCACTCGGCGGCCTCATCGGCGGAAAACGCCGCCATATCGCCAATAGTGATGCCGCCAACCTTCACGGCGAGCGCTTCAGGCCTGAGCCTGGCCCCAGCGCATTCGGGGCATTCGTTGGCCTTCTGATATTGTCGTAGGAACACGCGGATGTACTGCTTGTACCGTTTACGCTCCAGTGAACTCAGGAATGGGAAGACACCGGTGAATCGTTTCGCCTTGCCGTATAACAGGAGCCTCTTCTGACTTGCTTTGAGCTGTTCCCAAGGAATATTGAGCGGAATCCCCTGTGCCTCCGCGGTTTCCTTGAGCACTTTCCGCTTCCGTGAGTAGCGGGGTTTTGTCCAGGGATCCAGAGCGCCATCCGCAAGTGTACGGCCAGGGTTGGGCACGACCAACGATTCGTCATATTCCAACACTGCGCCACACCCGTAACACGCCGGACAGGCTCCATGAGGGCTGTTGAAGGAAAACAGGATCGGTGTGGGGAGAGGGGCCGGTGTCTCGCATTTCGTGCACCGGGGATGCTCTGAGAACCGGTAGGAAGAATCGTCGGTCCTTGCCTCGGCTTGCCCCTCCCCCTCGGCGAAACCCGTCGCGAGTGAATCCGCGAGGCGTGACCGATTCTCCCCTGTTACAGTGATCCGGTCGACGGCGACGAGGAATTCGTCCTCGTCGAGCATGACGTCTGACCCCAACTCGAGCAATCGATAGGGCTCCCCGTCCACGATCACTCTCACAAAGCCCATTGCTACCAAACTGTCTCGGATCTGCTCGTGTGTTACGCTTGCCGACCGCGGAATGGAGAAGCAGACGGTGACCGGTTGACCGGGGCATTCGTTCAATAGACGGTCTGCTGCCGTGGTCGGAGATTCCGTGATCAGGAGAGTCCCGCATTCGTGACAGTGCTGCCGCCCGACCCGAGCCCAAAGCAGCCGCATGTAGTCATAGATCTCGGTTGCGGTGCCTACCGTGGATCGTGTCGATGTGGTTGGGTTCTTCTGTTCGATTGCGACGGCGGGCGATATGCCCTCGAGTCCGTCAACGGCCGGCCGAGGGAGTCGCTCCAGGAACTGTTTCGCGTAGCTTGAAAGCGACTCGACGTACCGACGCTGTCCCTCGGCGTACAGCGTGTCGAATGCAAGCGAGCTCTTTCCGGACCCCGAAGGCCCCGTGATGACCGTCAGCGCTCCTCTCGGGATCTCGACCGTGATACCCTTGAGGTTGTTCTGGCGGGCTCCTTTGATGACGATGAGGTCGGAGCGCATGGCGTGAAAGTAGTTGTGTGGTTGACATCCCAACAAGGTCAGCCGTTGACGAGACGGTGCTTCAGGGTCTAGCTTGGCGTTCGCGATGGCATCCGCAATCACACCTAAGCTCCTACGGCGAGGGCTTGAGCTCTTCGCGCTGACATCCGTGGTGGGCTTTGTGGGCATGTTGCTCTACGGCAACAACCTCCAACAGTTCGTGGGGGCGATGCTTTCGCTGCGATGGCCTTGGGTGTTGGTTGGCGTGTGCCTCGCGTCGTTGGACTGGTTCGGAGGTGGGCTGCGGTTATACGTCTTCGCCAGGCACCTGAAACCCGATATTGCACTCAACGGTTGTTTCCTGGCTGGGGGCCTGACGGCCTTTGCCGGGTATGTCACGCCGGCCCAATCCGGGTCGGGCCCAATGATGATATATACGCTGAACCGTTATGGATTACCGCTGCCCCAGGCGATGATCACTGGGCTCATGACGTTGATTGCGACCGTTCTGTTTTTCTCAGCGGCAGGGCCAACCGCCGTATTTCTGGGAGCTGGAAGATCATTGGGCGAACATGGAGTGCTGGCCGGGATTTCGCTCAACGATCTGTTCAGGGCGAGCTTGGGCGGCTTTGTCACCATCGGCTTAGTGATGCTTCTGTTCATCGTGTTTCCTGGAGTCGCGCGCCGGATCGCTCGTAGGCTCGTATTGCTGTTTGAGGGGCGTGGAAACCAGAAACTGGCCGCGCGGATAGAGGGGTTGAGAGGGGGGATCGACCGGGCCCACGAATCGCTGGTCGCGTTCTTCCGGGTCCGCGGCTGGATCGCCCTTGCCGGGGGTGTCGGACTGACTGGCCTGGCGTTCGCCAACAGATTGCTAGCCGGGTATGTGGTGCTTCGTATGCTGGGCATCTACGCACCATTCATGGATGTGTTGCTGCTCCAGACGTTCATTGTCTTTCTGCTGTACTTTGCGCCTACGCCGGGTGGGTCTGGTGTAGCGGAACTGCTCTCAGCGGCTGTCATGTCGATCTACGTTCCCAGAGAACTCACCCCATCGTACATCCTGCTGTGGCGCATCACCGTCAGTTATCTGACGGTGGGATTTGGATCTTTCGTGTTCTGGCACTGGCTGCGTGGAGCCGAGGCGCGGGCAGATACTGATTTGCAGGAAGTAGAAGAGTCGCCTAACGGAGACTGAGACACGTGCGGTGGTTTGCCTGAGTTGCACGCCCTCTGTCGGGGCGGTAACTTTTCGACTCGGTTCAGTCCAGTGAAAGTGGAATAGATGGCATACCTCGAAATCCGCGGCCAACGTCATCCGATCGGGATGGGAGAGACGGCGATTGGGTGCGATGCTGACAACATAATAGCGCTTGGCAGTGAAGAATTGCACTCAAAAAGTGCGATTCTGCAGAGCATGCCCGATGGTCAGGTGGCCGTGAAGAATGCCGATGCCGATTCTGAGGTGCTGATCAACGGCGTTCGGCTGGGACCGCAACCGACGCCGCTCCTGCATGGTGACAAGATAGAGATTTCCGGGCAGGAGTTGTTGTTTGTGGACGATCGCCGCAGCGGGAGTACGGAATACCTCAAGGCTGTCGATCCGGCTATGCTCGGCGGGCCATCAAAGTCCAAATCCAAGGGTGGGGCCACGGCCGGCACCGGTGGGCGCCTGGTATCGCTCACTGACGGTCGAGAATATGAGATCAGTGGTGGGTCTGTGCTCATCGGCCGTGACGCCGGCTGTGACATCGTGATCAGTGCTAAGAATGTGTCGCGACGGCATGCTGAGGTGGTGGCGACGCCACGAGGGTATGTCTTGATCGACAACAGCACGAACGGCACTGTCGTGAACGGCGAACCTGTGAAGGGTCAGCATGTGTTGTCCCGCGCTGACGTCATTCGGTGCGGGGACCATGAGTTCCGCTTCTACGCTGATGTGGCGCGGCACCGTCGGAGCCGCACGCTGAGCCGGCTCCAACGCCCGAGGAGGCGCCGATCGCACAAGCGCCTCCACCGGCAGCGCCAGACCAGGCCGATTCCACGCCGCTTCCGAGTTCGCCATCCGCTCCGGCGGCTACGCCGCCAACTCCGGCCAAGGGTGCGGAACAGCGACTGGCGCATACGATGCACGGTATCCCCGCCATGCCGAGGCCCGGCCCACCGCCGGTGCAGCCTAGTCCACCGCCGGCAGCTGCGGAGTCTCCGCCGACTGACGGGGAACCGCCGTCGGAACCACGCCGGGCGGCCGGTGCAGAGCAACGGCTCGCGCACACTATGCATGGCATCCCCGCCATGCCGCGACCTGGGCAACAGGGGAAGCCTCCGGCGGAGTCGCCAGTGTCGTCGGCTCCACCTCTGGGCGCGCAGCAACAATTGCAGGACACGTTGCATGGTGTTCCCGAAGAAGAAATTGCGCATCCACCACCAGCCCCTCCCGCGCCACCTGGAAGCGCTCCGGGTACGCCCCCTGTGGCAGAACTGATGCCGCCTTCGGAACCGTCCGGCGAGGCTCAAGCCGCACCCGATCAGTCCGTGCCCGCGTCCGAACACCCCACGGATGCAAAGCCGATCCCTGCGCGTCCGTCCGGGGCTCCAAAGGGTCTCGCATCTTTGCTGGTGCGGTCAGGGTCACTGAAAGGACAGTGGGTTCACATCAAGGTACCGATCGTGAACATTGGACGGGCGGAATACAACGACATTATTCTACCCGACGACAGCGTCTCGACAGTTCACGCAAAGTTGCAGCGCAGGGAAGGTATTTGGGTGATTGTGGATCTGGATTCCACAAACGGCACGATTGTTGATGGCGAACGTGTCGATGGTGAAGCGCCGCTGGCGCCGGGTTCGATTGTGAGGTTTGGGACAATCCAGACCATATTTGAACCGACTGATGATTTGGTGGAGTCACCACAAGGAGGTGGGACGCAGGTGCTGCAGAGCGTGAAGATTGTGCCGCCCGGAGATTCGGGCCAGTCCGAAACATCCGGGTCGGGATCGGCGCCGGAAGGTGGGACACCGCTCGCATGAAGACTCTCGACGGGCAAACTCACGATAACCAGCACGGTAATCGGTAACTTGCCGCACCGCGTCGACTATACCTGCGCCGGCCGCACTGATGTTGGAATCATCAGAGCTGGCAACGAGGACAACTTCCTGATGGTTCCCGAGCAGGGCGTGTTCATAGTGGCGGATGGGATGGGCGGGCACGCTGCCGGGGAAGTCGCCAGTGAAATGGCGGTACAGGCTGTCGCGAAGAACCTGGAAGGCGTTGTGGGACGCAGCGACGCCGAGGCAGCACACATGATGCGTCTGGCCATCCATCAAGCCAACGCGTCCATCTTCCGGCGTACAGTTGACGAACCGGAAAAACGCGGCATGGGTACTACGGCGACTGCCCTGGTGGTGAACCAGGCCCGCTACATGATCGGTCAGGTGGGTGATTCCAGGGCCTATTTGCTGCGCGAAGGCACGCTCACCCAACTAACGAAGGATCACTCATACGTTCAGGAACAGGTCGACGCGGGCTACCTCACGCCGGAGCAGGCCCGAACGCACCCCTACAGCAACGTCATTACCCGTTGCGTCGGTGCAAACAGCGATGTGGTGCCCGATATCTACGTTGGCACGTTGAGCGCGGGAGACCTGTTTGTGCTCGCATCAGACGGTCTCACGGGAATGTTGGAAGACCATGATCTGCACCGCATCTTGGAAACGGACAATACGCCCGCTCAACTCGTAGACATCTTGGTGACCGAGGGGAACCGACGTGGCGGATTGGACAATATCACGGTGATCATTGTCCGCATCGATGGATTGGAGGAAGTGACGGCGAGTTAGAACTCCGAAGGTCCAAGTGCCCCGTGCCAAGTTACTTGGAAGTTGGGCGTTGCTTGTTGGATATCGGATGCTCAAACCTGTCGATCGATTGTCTTTTCCACTTCCTCGGCGCTCTTCTCAGCCAGACCCAACACCAATTCTTTGTCCACATGTACCGGCTCTGCGGCGAACACTCGAAGGTGCCGCGCATTGGTGTGTAGTTGTTCCCCTACCTGTTGGATTCCGAATGGCCATGGTCCAATGCTGCGGTTGAGCTGTGCAATGGTGCCGTCTCGGCCCTGTACCGGTAAATTAGCAGCGAGGAGAGCGGGTTTCTGAGGGAAATCTAGAAGGAGCTTGCCTGGCCCAAGGCCACATCTTGCAGCCAACCAGTTCTCAGCCCGCTCCGTGACGCTAGGGTGGGCAGCTATCCAGCCACCCGCTCCAGACGGCAGTTCGGTCGCGGGAACATCGAAAACGCGCTTGTAGAGCCTACGTTTCTTTAATCGGGTGGCAAGCGAGGCGTCGGGGAGCCGCTCCAGAGCTTCCATCAACGCATCATCAGTGCTGCTGGCGATCCAGTTCGGATCCAGATCTCCTCTCGCTATGATCGCCCTAACAAGGCGTTTGAACATCGCTGTCGCACAACGCACCGCGTGATGCCAGTAAACGTTGCGGTACATCTGGTAGCGTGCAAACAGCAGCGACTCGAGGGCGCTCACACCCTTCTCGTGGACCCCGATAGTCTTCTTTCCGGTTTCGAGTTCCATGAGCGTTAGCGAGTGCACCAGACGATCAACGTCTACCGTTCCATAGGGAACCCCACACATTCGCGCGTCACGCGTGAGATACTCGATCTTGTCCAGGTCCAATGATCCGGACACGAGACCCTGAAGGGGGCTTTCACTGTTGCCGGTAATGAGGTCTCGGATGCGGTGTTCGGCATCGTCGATCCCGGTCGTTCGAAAGATCGCGAGCAACTCGGCGTGGCAAAGGTGCGTCTCCGCCAGCTCCTCATGCGATGGCAAACCCGCTTCCTCGAGGGCGTGGGAGAAGGGGTAGTGGCCTACGTCGTGCAGCAGCGCTGCCAGCTGAACGAGGGAAACCTCCTCGGGATCGATGCTCTCCAGTTCGCCGCGGTCACGCAGCAGGCCCAACGTGCGGCGGGTCAGGTGGTACGTTCCCAATGCGTGCTCGAATCGTGTATGAGTGGATCCCGGGTACACGAGGAACGCATGGCCGAGTTGGCGTACGTAGCGGAGTCGTTGAAGTGGCCCGCTGTCGAGCACCCTCAATGCATCTGAGTCAATCCGGATGTTGTTCCACAGAGGGTCGCGGATTACTTCGAAGTTTGAAGGCATAACGAATGAATATCGAGAGGGGAACGGAGAATGTCGAATGTCGATGCCACGTCCCCGGCGGCTGAGGGCGAGAGGTGCGGCTTGGACAACGCCCCTCCCGCCCATGGCTGCCATTCAGGCGGTTGCTTCGGCTTCGCTGCTTCGTCCCAATGCGGAGCCGCCGATTACGTCGAGCAGTACTGGCATTGCTATCATGCGAATGACAATCGCGCCGATAAAGCCACCGATGTAAACCATCGCAAGAGGCCGGTGCAGCTCCGATCCGGTACTTACATGGAAAGCCAAGGGAATCGACCCCACGATCATCACCATATTTGTCATGAAGATGGCTCTGAACTTCCTCATGGACCCGGCCATGATTGCATTCCTAGGTGAGTAACCATCCTTGATGTAGTCGTTGATCTTCGCTATCAGAATTACGTCGTTCTGCACGCATACGCCCATCAGCGCGATTAGTCCGATCATCGATGAGACATTGATTGTCTGGCCGGCAACTAAGAGTCCGACAATTCCACCAATCAGCGACAACGGAATGCTGAGGATGATGAGTGAAGCCTGCATCAGAGATCCGAATGACGAAAACAGTATCACGAAAATGATCAGAATCACCACAAACAGCAGGACCAGAAGGTTCCGCATAGCCCTCTGTTGATTCTCGAACGATCCTCCAAACTCGATGAAGTAACCTGCGGGGAGTGTCACATTGGCCTCGATTTCCCGCTGCGCTTCCTCTACCAGGCTGGCCACGTCCCGTCCGACGACGCTGCAGAGGACGAGCTTCCGCCGCATCATGTTTTCGCGGAGAATCTCCTGAGGGCCCTGGCCGTGCCTGATGTCCGCAAGCTGCGACAGAGGTATGCGTTCTCCGTTCGGAGCATCGACGAGCAGGTTCTCGACCCGCTCCTCGTCGTGGCGGTACTCCTCACTGAGTCTGAGGAGGATTGAAGTGATCCGGTCCTCTTCATAGACGTCGGTAACCTCGATGCCGTTCAGAGCTGTTTCGACCAGGTCTGCTACGTCTCCCACCGGAATGGCGTAACGAGCCAGTTCGCTACGGTCGAGATCCACAATCAACTGAGGTATACCTGCCGTCTGTTCCACCTGGAGGTCGGCTACACCATCCACGTCTTCCATTATGTGGCGAATATCTTCGATCGCCTGATTCAGGACATCCCAATCGTTACCGAAGACCTTTACCGACAATTCGCCCCCGGTACCTGTGAGCATCTCAGCCATTTTGTTTCCGATCGGCTGCTCAAACAGGTACGCAACTCCAGGTATGCGACTCAGTTCTGCCCGCATGGCTTCTGTCAGCTCTTCGTACCCTCTATGACGGTCCTCGCGCGGGACGAGCAGAACATTATAGTGGCTGTGATTGACGGGGTGTACGTGTTCGCTTCCTTCCGCCGAGCCGGTGGTACGGGCAACCGATACCACCTCTGGGAAGGACAGGAAGATCTCTTCCACCTGGCCACCCACGCGAGCTGCTTCCTCCAATGACGTCTCCGGCAGCAGTACGGTCGATGCCATGATGGAGCCCTCGTCGAGAGGTGGTACAAACTCCTTGCCGAGGAGGGAGTAGACGCCTGCAGCAGCCAAGGTGAGGACAACACATCCAATCAGAATGGCCTTGCCGTGATCCAGAGCAGACCTCAGATAGCCCTCATATTTCTGCGATAGGAACCGAAAGATCTGGTCCCCTTTCCCAGTTTGTTCTTTGGGAGACAGAAAGATGGAGGAGAGCACTGGTTGAAGAGTCAGGTTGAGAACGAGCGCCCCAAAGAGCGCTGCGGCCACCGCGATGGCCGTGGGTTTGAACATCGCCCCCTCGATACCCTGGAGGCTCAGGAGCGGTAAGAAAACGAGGATGATGATCAGCGAAGCAGCGAATAGATGTGTTCCCACATCCTTCGCCGCTTCATACACCAACTCCAGTGTAGATGCTTCTCCTTTTCGTTCTCGCAGCACCCTCACGATGTTCTCGACCATAATGATGGTGCCACTAGCCACCTTACCAACACCTATCGCTAACCCTCCCATCGACATGACTGTGAGGTCTACGCCAAAGAGTGCCATGACAATGAGTGCGATGAATATTGAGAGTGGGATGGTTAGGCCAGCGATGATCGATGCTTTGAGGTCGCAGAGGAATATGATCATGACCAGAATGATCAGTATAGCGCCCTCGATGATGGACCGGTTCACGTGACTGATCGACTTCGCGATGAGGATGGACTGATCGTAGAATTGCCGGATGTTCACCCCTGACGGCAAGTCGGTTGCGATCTGTGCGAGCGCATCCTTCACTCTCTCAATTGCCGCCAGCGTGTTGCCGCCGTACTGCTTCTGGACTGTTACGTAGACCGCGGTCTCACCATTGTAGCTTGCATCATCACGACGGAACTTCCCTCCCACGCGCACATCAGCGATGTCGCTGACGTAGACTGGAATATTGTTGCGAGAGGCGATGACTGTGCCCTCGATATCCTCGATGCCGGTGATACGGCCGAGTCCCTTGATGAGCTCTTCCTGCGATCCTTGTGTGAGAATTCCTCCCGAGAAGTTCCGGTTGCTCTTTTCTATTGCTTCTCTGACTTCGTCGATGGTAATGCCGTAATGACCGAGCATCTCGGGCTGTAGATAGACTTGATATTGCCTGACGAAGCCGCCGAAATTGATGACAAACGAAACGCCGGGTACGCCCTGGAGTCGATAGCGGATGGTCCAGTCGGCAATGGAGCGGAGTTCCAGCGGATCCACGCCTTCTCCGACCACAGCAAACTCGAACACCTCGCCCATCCTCGACGAGACAGGCCCCAAATGCGGTCCAATGGTACCTTGTGGTAGGCTCCCAGTTACGATCTCCAGTTTGCTGGAGACAATCTGCCGGGCGAGGTAAATGTCAGTACCCCAGGAGAACTCCACAGTGACCACGGAACTGCCGGTGGCGGACTCGGAACGAACCCGCGTGACATGAGGAGCGCCATTCAGGAGGCTCTCCATGGGGAAGGAAATGAGTCTCTCAACATCTTCCGCCGCCATGCCCCCGTTGTCCGTCACAATAGTGACTATTGGGGCACTCAGGTCGGGATAGATGTCTTTCGGCATCCTCGTGGCTGCAATGATCCCGACGAGGGACGCGAGGACAACGAGGAAGATTGTAAGTAACCGATGTTCTAGTGAGTACCGGATGATTTCGTTTATCATGTGAATATCTCCGGTGCCGACTAATGTACGTGGCCCGCCTCCAGGAGGGCCTCGTACAGCTTCGATTTGAGCTGGAAGTTGCCGGTGGTGACTATTTCTTCCCCGACCTCGATCCCAGAGACTATTTCCACGAAACCGTCTTCCCTGGTTCCCGTCGTTACGTGCCGTGGCTCGAACTGACGAGGCCCAGTGCGGATGAACACCAGCCGTGCTCCCTCATCGTCCAATACTGCTTCCACCGGTACCGCAATGGCTCCTCCATTCGTATCGAGCTCGATGATGACGCTGGCGAACATGCCGGGCTTCAACCTGTTATCAGCATTGGGGACCTCAGTTCGGACCGTGATCGTTCGCGTGTCATCGTTGAGCACGTCACTGATGTAGGTGATGCTTCCGTTGAAGGTGTCGTTGGGATAGGCAGGCACGGATATCGCGACGTTCTGGCCGGTCCGCAATTTGGCGATGTCTTTCTCATAGATCTCCGCGTCGACCCAGAGGAGTCTGGGATCCATGATTGTCAGGATCTCGGTCGACTCATCGACCATCTCCCCCAGAACCACGTTGTTGCTGACGACCTTTCCAGCGATCGGCGAAAAGAGAGCAATTATAGGATTCACTTGATGTGAATCGGTGAGGATCGTGACCTCTTCTTCCGAGAAACCGAGGACGTGGAGCTTCTTCTCCGCGGCGTCTAGGCTTGCTTGGGCCACTCTGAGGGCCGCTTCCGCGGCAAGGGAGTTCTTCTGCGCCCCAACTCCGCTTTCAAAGAGCAGGGTCTCTCTCTCGTGGTCGAGTTGGGCCAGTTGGAAATCAGCGTCAGCTTTGTAGAACTCGGAGGTGGCTGCTCCAACTTCTTCGCTCTGCAGCACGACGAGCTCCTGCCCAGCTTCCACCCAGGCGCCGACTCTGACATCGATGCGTGCGACGCGGGCTGTGAAGGGGTAGCTCACGATCGCCGTGCGGTGCTGGTTTGCGAGGACCCGTCCCATGGCCGAAAGTTCGGAGGCCAGTGTCCTCACACGCGCGGTATCTGTTGCCAACTGAATGGCTTCGAGTTCGTCCGCGGTGAGGATGATGTCCTCGAATTCAGATTCCGTACCTGCCACGTGCTCATGATCGGCCTGAGATGGGGGCTCGGCTTCCGAGGCCGGTGATCCTCCGCATGATGTCAGCAAGGCGACTGCCGCGCCCGCCGCTACCGTCTGCAATAGGGTCGATGAGTATGCCATGTCAGTTTTCCCCTAGTGCGCGACCGACCGCTTTTTCAAGAGACGCGATCGCGATATCGTAGTCATAGAGTGAGTCCGCGTAGGCTTTCCGGGCCTCACTCAGAGTTCGTTGGGCTTCTATCAACTCTATGCCACCGATCTCACCCTCCTGGTAGCTGAAGACGTACATCTCGTATACCTCTTCGGCCTGGGCAAGTATCTCGTCCTCCATGAGTTCGATCTGATTCACAGCGGTTTCATACTCCCTTTGTGCTTCTTCAACCTCCAAAGAGATCAGGTTTCTGAGGTGGGTCGCTTCCTGTGTCAACGCTTGAGATCTGGCGTATGCCTCCCTGATCTCACCCCTTGCCGGCTGCCAGAAGAAGAGCGGCATTTCAACAGAGAGTGTCAGCTGCCAGGCGTTGGATTCTCCCTCTATCCGATGTTGCGCGGCTCCAATGTCGAAGTCGGGCAGGTAGGACATGAACCCCAGCTTCTTGGAGAGGGAGGCTCCTTCTAGAGCCGATTCGACGCCTGCGATCTCAGGTCGAGAAGACAGCGCCCACGTCTTCAACCGCTCGAGGTCATTATTGATCGGCGCTGCCTTCAGCTGGCCCCGAAGCTCGAGTGGGGCCGAGCCGGGCCTTGCGAGCAGGAAATTCAATCGTGCCCGAGCCAGGCTCTCGTCACTCTCAGCTCGACGCAATTCAGAGACTGCGTTTGCAGCCTCGACCCGTGCTCTTACTATTTCTACACGCGGCACGTCACCGGCGCCGAATTTGAGTTCCGTCTTTTCAACGAAGTCTTGCGACAGCTCGAGGTTCTGCCGAGCATATTCGGCCTTTTCTCGAGCAAGCAGAAGCGTGTAGAATGCCGCTGTAACCTCGTACCTCAGGTCCAATTCCGTGAGTGCGACCTCAGCTTCTACCCCTCTCGATTCCCGCCGGGCGATCTGCCCTCTGAGATAGGTCTTTCCGGGAAACGGTATCAGTCCACCAACTCCGATGTAACTCTCTTGGGAGCCACTCACATTGGTTAGGCTCGGTTGCATATCGGAATCGATATTCAGCGATGGCTGCGGGAGTGCCCGCGCCTGGCTCACTCGCGCCAACGATGCGCGGTATTCTTGGCGCGCCGAGAGAACGAGCGGGTTCTGCTCGAGCGCGACCGACACGCATTGTTGAAGTGTGAGTGCCTCTTCCTGAGCACGTAACGGTTTGAGAAAGAGACTACTCCCTGCAAGCAGAACTCCGCTGAGGCCGATTGTCAGCGACCTGTTTGGTCTGCCCGCAGGCCTGTAGCATCGTGTCGGATCAGTGTGGCGTCGAAGCTCCCGCGCTTGCCTGCGCGGCTGGAGCAGCCGTGCGGCAAGGGACGCAGATGCACACAATCTGGTAGGCATGTCTATTGTGTCCTCACCTTGTTGGAGGGAGACACAGGTGCCCGGGTGCAAGGCATCCAGGTCAACCGGTGTGACTTATTTGTGAACTAAAGGGGGGGGCTCAGATGGACGGAGGTGCTCTGGCCGGATGTGTCGGGATGAATGATTGAAGGGGGTGCCACTTCGCTGTCTGCCGCGTGGGCGGTTGCTTGCGTGCAAGCGCTGCACACGGAAGAAACCGATAGGGTGAGGGCAGTGCGTTGGCCGATACCGTGCACGCCACGCACATCGCCTCGCCCAGAACGGGCAGTTCGTCGCCGGTAGTCTGAACATCCAACGTGGCAACCGGCGGAGAGAGAGTGTGATCTGGATGGATTATGGGGTGCACGACGGGCACCCATGTGACCGAGGTTAGCTGAACGACGGCCACGACCAACGAAAGGGCACGAAGCCCACGAGGGTGATGACTTTGTTTCAACATCGGAGCCCAATATAACCCAACAAACCCATAATCATCCACTGCCGGTTCAAACACGCGAAGTTGGCAGGGAGAGAATGGTGTACCTGGTGTTGCGCTCTAGAAGCCGGAATTCATGTTCAAGATTCCAGGTCTCAGGTAGTGGAGCGTCTTGCTTCCACATCGCCTGGGAGCACGCGCCTCACCACGAACGCGACTATCAGAGCCACCGCAAATCCGCAAACGACCACTGGCCCGGTCGGCCAGTCGGTGAGATACGATACGTAAAGTCCGAGAACGGTTGCAGCCGCACCGGAGGCCCAGGCAATGCCGAGGAGCGGGCCCGGCTTGGAAGTGAAGAGGAATGCTATCACAGCCGGAATCACCAGGAAGGCGAACACCACTAGCACGCCCGCTATGGCCACAGAGGACGTGACGACAATCCCGAATAGAGCGTAGAATAGAAAATCCCAGACCGCTATCGACCAGCCCTTTTGACGCGCTCGCTCCGGATCTAGCGATATCGTGAGGAACCTCGATCGCAGCAACCAGTGCACCACGCCGAGTGCGCCATACATGATCCCAGTCTTGAAAATCTGGGGCCAGGTGACCCAGAGCAGGCTCCCTGTCAGTAGGTGCTCCACGTGCTCTGAGCCGCGCGGAGCCTGGGCAGCGAGAAGAATGGTCCCAGCCGAGGCCACCACATAGACGATTCCGATGATCGCTTCCTGAGGTATCCACTCATGTTCGAGCCGACTGATACTGAACAGTGCGGCCGCTATCAGCGTCGCGGCCAGCCCGACGGCGTAGCTCGCTTCGACCTCGGGCAGCCCGGTGAGGGCGCTGAGTTGGTGGCCGAGGCCCAAACCCGCAGCTGCCCATCCGAATGCCGCAACTTGAGCGAGGGCCAAGTCGACAAAGATGACGCCCCTGGCGATTATGTGGATTCCGAGATAGCCGTGGATCCCCACCAGAATGAGAGATGCCACGAGAGCCGGCAGCATCAGCTGAATCATCCTTGACTCCTCACATTGCCCTTCAGGTCATCTTTCGCCATATGCAGCCGCCAGTCGCGTTATCCACAAATCTACGAGCGCCAGGTAGTCGTTCACGCCTTCCTCGCCCTCTACATGTTCGGGAACCATCACAGCGCGGGCACCTGTGCGTGACGCGACCTGCTCCACCTGATTGCGGTTGAAGTAGTTGGCCGCGAACAGGACTGAAATATTCTCGGTGTCGATGAACTCAACGACGTCTCGCACATGCCCGGGCGAAGGTGGAATTCCCGGCTGAGGCTCAACGTACATGACACATTCGACTCCGAACCGCGCGCTGAAATACGTCCAGTTCTTGTGGTAGCACGCCATCCGTTCGCCCCGAAAGACCGCTGCATCAGCC
Organism: Gemmatimonadota bacterium; assembly: GCA_039588935.1. Taxonomy (GTDB): domain Bacteria; phylum Gemmatimonadota; class Gemmatimonadetes; order Gemmatimonadales; family GWC2-71-9; genus JBDGYW01. The sequence continues at coordinate 20,196 of JBDGYW010000126.1, forward strand.
ATCCACCCGCCCAAAAACTCCGCGAGCGGCCGGCCCTGGAATTGCTGACCATGAACGAAGTCCCAAAATCCGTAGCTACGGGCAAGCTCGAGAATAGTCTCTGCACCCAGCATCTCGACCAATTGTTCCCCGTAAAGACGCTTCAGCAACAGAAGCTCGAATGCTGCCAGGTTGGCATCGTAGCTGGTGGCATTTGCCGGGTCGATGCGTTTCAGGCCGGCAGCGATGTTACGCGCGATTTGGATGCCGTTTATCGGATCGGTGTGAATGTGTGGGTTGCCGAACACATGCACGTCGCCGCCAGACCGTGATACGTTTTGGGGAACGTCCAGTAGATTGACCCCAGCGTACGCCACGACGTTGCCCGGACTACCATCTGCGACTCGGTGGTTGTTGGCGCGGTTCAAGACCGCCGGTACCCAAAGCTCCAGATCCAATCCGGTGACCACGAACATGTCGGCACGCTGCACCCTCGCCGCATAACTGGGGCGTGGGCTCACGAAGTGAGGGTCTTCATCACCACGTGCTATTGCCTCGACGTTCACATGCTCGCCGGCGATCTCCCGAGTGAT
>JBDGYW010000127.1:0-11575 GCA_039588935.1 Gemmatimonadota bacterium
GAGCCCAGTGATGGCTATGACAGGGGCGATTACGTGGCCATCTGCGCATGGAAGCCGAACGACTGATGACCTTCATCGACGAGCTTCACGAGGAGGTCAAGCCTCAAATAGCCGCGCAATTGGCTCACCCTTTTGTGCGGGGTATTGCGGAGGGTTCACTCGACCCTAGGGTATTCGAAAATTGGGTCAAACAGGATTACCGCTATCTGATCGAGTACGCGCGGGTGTTCGGGTTCTGCGCGGCTCGGGCAGACACTCTCGAGGCAATGACGTGGTACGCGAACGCCCTGCACCTTACGCTGGCCACCGAGATGGAGCTGCACAGGCAGTACGCAAAACGTTTCGACATCTCAGCGGAGGTGTTGGAGTCAACACCAATGTGGCCCACCACTCGTGCGTACACAGATTTTCTGGTGCGTTTTGCTCAGAGTGGTGACTATGCCGAGGCAGTGGCTGCGTTACTTCCTTGCGCGTGGGGGTACGTGGACCTAGCCGTGGAGCTGGCGCGTGGTGAGCCACCGGAGGATCAGCGCTATGCGGATTGGATCGCCCAGTATTCCAGCGACGAGTTCAGAGAGGCAACCGAGTGGCTGAAGAATGAGATGGAGAGGGTCGCCGCGGACAAGAGCGCTGTCGCACGCGAGCGGTTGGTGAACTTGTTCGTCACGTCCTGCCGCTACGAATTGGCCTTCTGGGAAATGTGCTGGCGCGGGGAAGGCTAGTCCAAAACCTCCAAGCTCTCCAAAGCGTCCGACCACCTAGCCATCGCCTCGTTCAGCACTCGTTTGGCTTCCTCGAGCGAACGCCCTAGTTCATCGGCTCGGCGGTTTCCTTCTTCGGTACCGTCATAGAGGCTGCTATTCGCCAGCTCAGCTTCGAGTCTTCTTACGACCGTCTCCGCTTCCTCCGCATCGTGTTCGGCAGCGTCGACGACGCTCTGCGCCTTGCGGCGTAGACGAGCCGGGTCGGGAGGCTTCGGAGGACGCCGTTTCGGTGGCGGTGTTAGCTGCTTTGTTTCGGCGGCGCGAAAGATCTCGCGTTCCAGCGCGAGTTCTTCCTGCTTGATCTCCCATTCCACGAACGGACCGTCGTAGTCCTCGAGTCTACCATCGGTAATCGTCCAGACACGCGTAGCGAGTTCGCGAAGGAAGGCACGATCGTGACTCACGATGATCACGGTCCCTTGGTATTGCTCTATGGCGTCCTCCAGGACTTCAATGCCCTCCACGTCGAGGTGGTTTGTGGGCTCATCGAGCACCAGCAAGTTGGCGTGCGCAAGAGTGGTCATGGCCAGGGCAACTCGTGAGCGTTCACCTCCCGACAGGGAGTCTGTGACTCGAAATACTTCGTCACCGGAGAACTGAAACGCACCGAGATGGCCCTGTACCTGCCCGCGCGTCCACTGGGGCCGAAGATCGTAGATGATGTCGAAGATCTTTCTGTTGAGGGGGACGCCGGCCAGGTCCTGACGGTACCACGCCGCCGTTATCGAGGCGCCGAGCCTCACTTCGCCAACAGCTGGTTCGTGAGCACCGAGTATGGTTGCGAGGAAGGTTGTCTTGCCGGTCCCGTTTGCGCCCAGCAGCGCTATCACATCACGTCGCCTCGCAGTAACGGTCACACCTTCGAGCAACGTACGCGTGCCGACAGCCACCTTCAGGTCCTTCGTGTCCACAACGCGATCACCGCCACGTTCACCGGATTCGAGCCGCAGAACCATGGACTGGTCATCTACCGGAGGCGCTGAAAGCCGCGGCAGGCGCTTCAGCTTCCTGCGACGGCTCTGTGCTTGTTTCGTCTTCTGACCGACGATGTTCCGACGGATGTACTCCTCTTCTTTCCGGATTAGCACCTGTTGTTTGGCTATGGCCCGTCGCTCGGTGATTTCCCTTTCGTCACGCTGCCTCACGAACTCCGAGTACCCGCCTCGGTAGGAGACAGCGCTACCAGCATTCACGTGGAGCACGCGTTCTACCGTGTCGTCCAGGAACGCGCGATCGTGGCTGATGACCATGACTGTATCGCCGCAATCGCGCAGGTATGCCGCAAGCCAGCGCGTAGTGTCGAGATCGAGATGGTTGGTGGGCTCGTCGAAGAGCCGGAGATCTGCCGGAGCCGCAAGCTGTGCGGCAAGCCCCACTCGGCCAAGCTCGCCGCCGCTCAGCGTGGAAAGGGGCCGTGCCTTCGCCTCTTCGGGATCAAAGCCGAGCCCCTGCAACACCGCGTCCACTTTCGAGTGGAAGTCGTAGCCGTCGAGGTGCGTGAACTGCTCCAACGCGCGTCCATAACGAGCTGCATCGGCCTCAGTAGCGCGGTCCTCCAACTCCTCGAGCTGGGCGGCGAGCCTCTCCAACTCTCTACCCAGGGCAATCACATCGCCGTAGCCCGAGGCCGCGGCATCCCACACCGAGTCAGCATGGTCGTACTCCCGATGCTGGTCGAGGAGGGCGACGCGTAGACCGGGCGCTCGCGTCACAGTTCCAGACGTAGGATCCAAATCGCCGGTTAGCAGTCGGAAAATCGTAGTCTTGCCCGCACCGTTGCGGCCGACGACTCCCCACCGCTCACCTTTTGAGAGCGACAGCGACAGATCTCGGAGAAGTGGGTTGCCACCGAACGAGACGGAGACATTTGCTAAAGTCAGGAACGTCACGGTGGAAAGTATACTGCATCTTCATCACCGGAAGCAGCTTTGAGTCGGGGTTCGACATTCGCGGTGCAACCTTCGATATTCGTTATTCGTAGTTGATTCGACACCACCGTGGGAACAGATCTCAATGGACAGATCCACTCTCTTCAGTCTCTTGGCGCTCACCTTCGCTGGTGGGATGTTGGGCAACTTCGGGCCCGGGATGTTGATGCGCAGCAAACGGGGTCGCGCATTCGTGATCAAATGGAAGTGGTGGGGTGTGGCCCTGTATTTCCTGGCAGTTGGCGCTGCCATTGCCGGGATCGTTGCCTGGGCTTACTTCTCCGTGATCAGCGATCAGCAGACCGCTACTACCCTCGAGTCACCGTGGTTCTTCTTCACCTTTGGCATCGCGGCGGGTCTCCCGTTCACCCTAACCACGCTGATCTCCGTACGCCGAACCGCGCGTCGCGAAGAAGAACGGGCCAAGCGAAAAAAGCCGGCCTCAAAACAGGAGCGGCTCGACTTCGCCAAGAACCTCGAGGAACAGTTAAGGGAGTTCTCAGCCGACCTGAAAGAAGCCCAGGTCAAAGTGAAGGGTAAAGAAAGCACCGTGGTCGCGATTCACGGCGGTGTTACACGTGAGCAGGCCGAGCGTCTAGTGAACGTCCTCCACGATGATTTGGTCGACCTCGGCATTCAACGTGTCGAGAACGGGGATGACGACGACAAATGGTGGGTGCGAGTGAAGTGATTTGTGAGTTGTGAGCAGGAATCGGTGCGTGGAGTGTGTTGGTGCCCACTTCTGCATCTGCGCACTTCCGCCGCAGGGCGGAGCGGAGGCGGGCGGTGCGGTACCGCCCGTCCGCCCCAAATTACCTCGTCCAGATAAGGATCACCCCGCAGGTTGATGTACCCAAATACTGGATCGGCGCCTCGGACGGCCCCGTGTAGACTTCGACTCCTTCGAGCACCTGCGGGACGATGAAGTTGTTGATGTTGAAGTCGGCGTCGGTCAGCATCCGTACTCCGTCCAGGTAGATCTGTGGGTCACAGGCCTGCACCCTCCCCCTGGATATCCTGATGCTGGTGTGGCCAAAGCTGCCCTCGACGACCTGCAATGCGGGGAACCTCTCGAGGAGATCGGAGATGTTCAGCGGCGCCAGGGTTTCGATTTCCCAGCGCGTGAGATACCTCCCCAACCCACTTCTTCGGCGATCATAGAACTCACGAAGTCTTCCCGCCACGTATACAGTACGTTGCGCGGATACGACGATCTCCTCCAACTGCACCGGGACTGGGTAGAGGGAGACACTCATGTCCAGCTCAGCCTGGTCTGCCTCGAGTTCTACTTCGAATACTCCCGGCACATATCCTATTCGCCGCGTCTCAATCAGGTTCAAACCCAATCCGACATTCTCGACCCGGTAGAGTCCGCCGCTGTCGGTCACAGCGGCCACTCGTCCATTGACCAGTATGCTCGCGGACCCAACACTGCCACCAAGCATCGACGCCACCCTACCAAACACGGCCGTCGTCGGGATTTCCCCCGGCTGCACCGTGATTATCCCCAGATCGATCTCAGGCACGCCATGCTGGCCCATGGCAAACCGGAATCTTCGCGGTATGTACCCGCGCCGGCGGATCAGTAGTGTGTGCGTCCCCGGCTGCACATCTTGTAGCACAAACTCGCCCGTCTGGTCCGTGTGCGCTGCGGCTCGGACGCCCAGCAGGTACACGAAGGCATCCACAACCGGCTGCATCGTCGCTGTGTCGACAACAAGCCCGCGAAGTGCGGTGCCGCGAGTTTGGGAAGCTGTCGGACTGGTGAAAACCGCCAGTGAGAACGCAACCGCTACCAGAATGCCACGCTTCGCTAACGTCTTCCCAATGCTACGCGGATCTTTGCTCAACAGAATGTGTCGTACCACTTCGCCGTCCTTCGAGAATCTTCAATCATCACAGTACTTCCGATGCATACCCCAAGCAGAAGTACACTCCAGACCGTCAGGGTTCCTTTCGCCACGTCTGCGACAAGTGTTTACGCTGTTTCTGTGGACCGCTTCAGCCTCGCCCCCATTAGGACACCGACCGCTCCAACTAACGGGTTGAGTAGCGCGATCCATGTCGGCTGCCTGGCATTCTGCATCGCATCGAACATGCCAACTGTCTCCGGACGGAGTGTCGTCGTGACTTCGCCCGATCCACCCAACAACACCGGCAACGCCATGAGAAATCCGAGGATAACCACGACGCCGGCAAGTGCCGCCGGACCTTTGGGGTGATTTGTGATGGCTACACAGACATACCCACCAGCGATAGCAGCGGTAAAACCGACGACTATGCTCAGGACAACCCACGCGAAAGACACGTCCCAGCTACCGGGCTGGAACGATCCCCCACTGCCCAATGCGAAGTACCCTGCCGAAAAGAGCAGAAACACAGTCACGAACATGGTGACGTACCCAGCCAACACACCGCCGATGAGCTTACCCATGGTCGGTACTCCCTTCAGAGACAGGCAAAGCCGTATCGTGTCTGATACTCACAAGAACATCGGGGCTCAGTGAGTCAAGCTGAGCTGTCGGTTGTACTTCACGATGAACACGCGGTCACGAGGCCCCGTCGGAAATTCAGTCCGCTGTACCTCGTTGTAGACGAGGAAGAGACCAGTGCCTGCAGTGTTGAGCCAGCCAAACCGTATGTTGGCGAAGACATCGTCGCGTTGATCGTCATATTGGATCAGTGACTGCAGATAGACCCGCGGCGTGAACGCGTACGCGGCCCTCAGCCCGACGAGCGTTCTCTCGAAGCTCCCCTCCGCCAGGTCAACATCGTTGTAGTTGACCGTGAGGGCCGCCGTCCAGGTGGAGCCTATCCGATTGGTGATCGTCGCTGTGGCACTCCTGCGGTCGCCGGAGAAGAAGCTACCGACCGTTACCTCAGAGACAAGTGAAAGGAACGCGCTCGCATCGGTGTTGAACCTCAGGAGACCCTCAACGAAATCGTATGTCGCGGCGGGGACGAACAAGCCCTCGGCAATCTCGAATGGCTCCTGCAATCCCTCTCGCCTGATGTTCACGACCGTCGAAAGGAACCCACCATTCTGCATCGCTATCGCATTGTCGATGTGGATGTACCGCGACTGCTCGAAGCCGTCGAAGCCGTACCATTCTCGAGCCACGATGTGCGGCTGCAATTCACGTATCCACCCGATGCTCGGCACGCGTATGTTGCGCTGCACCCGTCCGATTATCACGCGGTAGTCGGTCCTGGGGAGGAAACCAACTTCGGGATTGAAATCCTCACCGATTTCTCGATACTGCATCGTGATGTTCCAGTCCCGCGTCAGGTACGCGCCTGTGAGACCCAGCGCGTGTTCTCGCCCGTCGAGTCCTGGTGTCTCGGTTCGCGCAAGGTGTCCATCGATGTTGATGTTCTCTCCGATGCCAAGCCGGCCATCCACCGAATACGTGAGGTTGTAGTCGCCCGTGGAGTCGGTATTCAGCCTGCTGATGGCCATAGCGCCGACCTGAGAACGATTGGGCAATTCCTTGAGAAAGCGCCCTACCGAGTAGTTGTTCATGGCGATCGCAGCATCATCGACCGCCTCGGTCTGTAGGCTCAGCAATCCCACAGAAACACCTGCGGCGCTACCGGTCAGCCGTCCGCCACCGATGATGGGAATGGGCTGCCCTCCTTCACCGATGCCGATACGTCGGCTATAGAAGAGATCCATCCCAAGGTCGGTGCCGGCCCTGGGTATGCCAATCGCGAACAACCCGGCGTTCTCCAAAAAGAACGGCCGCTTTTCCGGAAAAAACAGGCTGAACCGGGTGAGATTCACCTGTTGTTCGTCTGCCTCGACCTGGGCAAAGTCTGTGTTGTAAGTGAGATCCAGATTCAATCCCGGCGTCAGGCCGACCTTCGCATCGACACCGAACTCGCCGCCCCAGTCCGTGTCCGTGGCAAGCTCGAAGTCTCTGTGCACCGAGCCAAGCGTGTATGGAGTCACACGTACCGACCGTCGTACGGGGGCTTCGATTCCCAACAATGTGCCCGCTTCGGAAACGCGGTAGAGCGTGTGTTGCCTTCCGATCGGCGCCCAAAAATCTTCTTCGTTCAGGCGCCTGATGGTCCGGGATATGTTCAGACCCCACTGTTGCGGACCGCTGCCGGCGTACCTCAGTGTTGCAAAGGGAATCCTGAACTCAGCGTACCATCCACTTTCATCGATAGATGTCGCGACCTCCCAACTGCCGTCCCAGTTGAGGTTGAACCCACCCCCGGCACCTGCCCCCGCTTGAATGCGACGCACTCCCTGGCTGAGTCCACCCTGGCCGTCTTTGGTCACCTGACCGTCGTACTCGATGCCCCCCGCAGTTGTCCCGAACACATATGCGTTCTGGCGATCGTGGAACGTGTCGAGCACCAACAGCAGTGCATCTGCATTCTGAAGGCCCGCGTCGCGGCGGTTCTCACCAAAACGAATGGCTCCCGGATCGCTGTCGAACATCCTCGCCCCGATGTAAACCGCGGACGCGTCGTAGACGATACGGATCTCGGTGCGTTCGGTTGGAGGCTGGCCTTCGAGCGGCTCGTGCTGCAGGAACCCCGAGATTACGTGAGCCGCTCCCCAAAGAGGCTCGTCCAGGTGACCGTCGAGAGCGGGAGCAACGTCGACTCGAGCCGCATTGGCGACCGGAGCGCTTTCGGAAGATATGTAGCCATGTGTCTGGGCAATGATTACTACCGGTGTGTGCACATCCTGGATAGCCAGGATGGCTATTACAGAAACGAAAAGACGAATGTTCATTTGGATTCTTGTTGGTTCAGCTGAAAGTGGTACTTCTGCGCCAGTGCAAGATCACTAGGTGGCAGGGAAACTCAAAGAGAGCTATCGAAATCCCACTTGCTACGGGCGGCAAGCTCGGCTAGCCGGTTGGCAAGCTGCTCCAGTTCGGGCCGACGCCGGTTGCAGATTCTCCACACCCCCACTTTGATGGCGACGAATGCACCTACGAGTGCAAAACCGAGGGCGGAAAAACCCATGATCCTCTCGGACCCCTGCAGTGCAGCTGCAAAGAAGAGCCCGAAAGCCGCTCCAGCGGCGATGCCGAGTACAGGAACGAGTTGCTGCCATCCAGACATCTCCACACGCTCCTCAACATGAATGCGCGTCTTGCCATCTTGTGGAGTGATCTTGACGACGACGTTGCGTTCTTCGTCACTGGGTGCAGCCGGGCTCCACGTAAGGGATCGCCCGAAGGGAGAGATTCTTCCTACGATACCAAGCCTCGCGTCGATCTCGTCCACCAAAGTCTGATGCACCCTTTCTGAAATCTCCCCATCCGTTTCTCGCTGGAAACGCAGTTTGCCACCTCGTATCGATGCGGTCGACCCCTGCACGGGGAGATCTCCGGGGAGTTGCGCGGACGCCTTTGCAAGCTCTCCGGCAGCTTCTCGCACCTGCTCCGGCTCAATTCCGACTTCCGCGGCAACTTGTTCCACCGCACCGATAGAAAGCGCTTCGGCATCGCCCTGACGCGACGCCTCCAGTTCAGCGGCGCGGCCCAAGATCTCACGTGTCTCCGTGTCGTCCAGTATCTCGCTTCGATCCGCCGCGTGCGCCAAGGCCTTGGCAAATTCCGTTGGCGTTTCATACCGGTGAGCCGGCTTGATCGCCAAAGCCTTGACGAGCACCTGCTCAACCCCACTCGGCAACTGGTCAAGACTCTCCCGGTGACCGTGCGGTACTTCGGCAAACCGCCCGACTTCCACCTCTTCGGGAACCGGCCACACGCCTGGAGTATCTCCCACCAACATCTCGTAGACGACGCACGCTAGTCCACACACGTCCGTGCGTGCGTCCGCCTCGACCCTCCCGGCAGCCTGTTCGGGACTCATGTAACCTGGCGTGCCCAGCGGAAAGCCGCTCCGCGTCAGATTCTCAGGGCCCGCCGCGCTAACTGCCTTGGCGATCCCGAAGTCAGCCACTACCGGAAGTCCCTCGGAAAACAGAATGTTCTCAGGTTTGATGTCGCGATGAATGACCCCCTGACCGTGGGCATGGTCGAGAGCCGCCGCCACCTTCAACGTGATGCGGATCTTCTGTTCGATCGACAGCTCCTCGTCGCCGCTGAGCAGACCGCGCAGCGACGCCCCCCACCACATAAGGCATGACATAGAAGAGAAACCCATCAACGTGGCCCGAATCGAGGAGCGGGAGAATGTGCGGATGATTGAGCCGGGCGGTGATCCTGATCTCCCGGAGAAACCGCTCCGCGCCCAACGTGGCGGCCAGTTCAGAACGCAGCACCTTCAGCGCGACACGCCGATCGTGTTTCAGGTCGTGGGCCAGATGCACTGTGGCCATCCCACCGCTACCGATCTCCCGCTCAATCAGGTATCGGCCGGCGAGAGCGGACTGCATGCGGTCGAGAGATCTTCTCATTGGTCGCAAAGTTGCGGCAGCCTGTAGCCGCGCGCCAGGGGTGGAATCAAATCCTAATCCGGTAACGCCTCGCCGGCGGCGTCCGAGACGGGTCGAGCAACGCTCACAACCACTGCCGCAAGTGCTCTTGGCGTAGTTCCATTCGCCGCCGCAATGTCGTCCAGCGGTTGAGAAGCGTCTTCTACGGTGATACCAGCCCGCCTGAGCGCAGAAACCGCCTCGTCACAGTCTATGGAGATCGACCTCCGGCTCGTGTACCACTCTACATCCTCCATGCCGTGGCAGAATTGGCTCAACTGGGTTGCATCTGCCGGAGCCCACGGGGGAGAGCCAAGAGTCTCTGCCCAATAGTCCTTGGCGACACTCCCAACACCGAGATATTGGTCGAACGGAATCGATCGCCAAACAGTACCAGCAACAAACAAAACGCATATCGCTACCGCCAGGGTCAACTCCGGCGTGAAAACAACCAGCTTCTTTGGCCCTGTCTTCAGGTAGTCGACGAGAGATTTCCAATTGAGAACGGTATGCCAAATAACTGATGTGAGGAACAACAACATGAACGTCGAGTGAATCGCATCGTAATCACGCTTCGACAGGCCGAACAACTCCCACCCGCTCCAATAGGCAATTCTGCTCTGCGGAGCAAGGAACATCACGATCCCCGTCGACGCCATTACGCAGAATGATAGAAGTGCAATCAGTGATATGAGTTTTCTAATCTTCATCTCTTCTATACTCGAATACTCTCAGGTCGCCGCAAAAAGCCAGACTACCATGATAGTCGGTCCTCAACGTGTCACGAAAGTGATTGGTTTGCCTGAACAGGCTCGAGTGGCTCAGTAGGTATCAAAAACCCTCTGGAGTTCAGACAGATTCCGACTCTTGGCCAGCGCCAGCATCAACAGTATTCGGGCCTTGTGCGCAGTTAGATCGTGCGCAACCACAACCCCAAGTTGTCCCACAGGGTTGCCAACGATCCGGCCTCCGGGAACACGTGACGCGATCACGACCGGAATCCCCGACTCGACCGCAGTTTGCACGCCCGAGTGTGCGCCGGCACTCATCCTTCCGCCGGCAAACGTGGTAACAACGATTCCGTCCGGATTGCGCACGGCCAGATCGACGATTGCCGAACCATCGAATCCGGCGTAGTCGGCAATGATCCCGACATGGGGCAGCGAGTCGAGCCACGTTACATCAAACTCACTTTGGGTCGTGTGCGGACGCGTGGAACTTCTATAGAAGAGCACGGTGTCGGGATCGACCACGCCGAGGTGCCCGAATTCTGGGGATCGGAATGTGTGAACCCGACGGTTATCGGTCTTCCACACGTCCCGGGCCGCGCTGATGTCTTCGTTCAGTACAACCAACACACCTGCATCAACAGCATCGTAGCTCACCGCTACGCGTACCGCGCTCAGGAGATTGGCCGGTCCATCAGCTGATATTTCGTTTGCCGCCCTCATCGAACCCACCAGGACCACCGGGCGGGAGTGGCGCACGGTGAGGTTTAGAAAGAACGCGGTCTCCTCCATCGTGTCTGTCCCGTGGGTAACAACAACACCCGACAGATCTGGGTCATCTGTAAATGCGACGTTGATACGTTTTGCGAGCCCGAGCCAATTCGACGGGGTCATCTGAGATGATCCGATGCGGCTGAACTCCTCCACGTGCACCAGAGCGTGGTCGAGTAGCTCGGGCACCGCCTCTACCAGGTTGGTGCCGGATGCCATCGGCGCACCCATTCGGCTTGCGATGGTGCCGCCGGTGGTGAGGATGAGAACGTGCGGAAGGTCGGCGGTCTGGGCGAGCGCAGGCGTGGCATGCAGGAGAACCGTGAGAATTGGCAGAATCACTAGGAAACGGTTGGTGAACTTGTGCATACTAGCTCGCAGGATTCTGGAATAGTGCGAGTGAAGTCTGAATATCCAACAGGGAATGTCCAATATTGAGGTGGAGTACACTTGGACATTGGATATTCCCTGTTGGGTATTGGACATTCAGTTCCTCGGATACCGAAACGCCTTGTTCGGGAACGGAGGTGCCGGCGGAACGAGCCGCGGATCCTCTGCGATCTGTTCTTGCAGCAACAAAATCGCGGCGTCGAGTTGCGCGTCGCTTCCGTTGAACGTGGCATGCGGAAAGTTGTCCACCTCGATATCCGGCACGACACCGATCTGCTCGATCAACCACTCGCCTTCCGGACCATACACTCCCATCGAAGGAGCGCGAGCCAGTCCACCGTCCGTTAGCCGGTTCGAAGAATCCAACCAGATTTCGCCGCCCCACGTCCGCATACCAATCACCGTGCCGAGACCCAGGCGCCTGAATCCGTCGGCGAATGCTTCGCCGTCGGAGTAGGTGTCCTGATCCACCAGGACCACCATGTGGCCCCGGAACGCATACTGCATGTTCCAGGAAGGATTGCCCACATTATCCTTCCAATACATCCATGCCTGACGCATGAGTTTCTCGAGGATGAAGCTGTC
>JBDGYW010000128.1:0-11496 GCA_039588935.1 Gemmatimonadota bacterium
TTAAGTGTCTATATCTATTTGGGATACAACGCCCAATTCGCAGTTTTTTCGCGGTGTTTGAGTAACCTAGAGCAAGACAGATGAAGACTTACAGCCAGAAGAAGGGTGAGTTGGATCATTGCTGGCATCTGGTGGATGCTGAGGGGCAGGTGCTAGGACGCCTTGCCAGCAAGGTCGCGCAACTCATTCGTGGAAAACACAAAGCGACCTTCACACCCCACATGGACGGCGGTGATTTTGTTGTCGTCATCAATGCCAAGAAGGTGAAGCTTACGGGCAAGAAGCTCGAACAGAAGCAATACTTCAAGCACACCGGTTATATGGGGCACGAACGGTTTACAGGTGTCTCCGACCTGCTCGAGAAACATCCAGAACGTGTCATCGAGAAGGCTGTTTTCGGGATGCTTCCCAAGACGACGCTTGGCCGGCAGACTCTGCGGAAGAAGCTGAAGGTCTACGCGGGTGCGGAACACCCGCATCAAGGGCAGAGCCCGATCCCCGTTGACCCGAGTTGAGGAAAGCAATGACGACTGTTGCACAACCGGAACTGAGATGGCACGCTGTCGGACGGCGCAAGACCAGCGTTGCCCGCATCTACCTTACACCCGGATCGGGGAAGTGGCATGTCAACGGCCGCACGCTCGGCGACTATTTCCCGAGGCGGTCCTTGATACAGCACATTCAACAACCGTTCGTGGTTACGGACACGTTGGGTGCATTTGACGTGATGGCGCGAGTCAACGGCGGTGGCATGACTGGGCAGGCCGGAGCGATTCGGTTGGGTATTGCTCGAGCGCTTGTCGAAGCCGACGAAACACACCGCCGCAAGCTGCGCGATCATGGCCTGATGACACGTGATCCGCGAGCGGTCGAGCGTAAGAAGCCCGGCCAGCCTGGTGCGCGGAAGCGTTTCCAGTTCTCCAAACGTTAGGGACGGACTAGTAAAGACACACACCGCTGGATTCGGTTCTGGGTGTCCACACTTTTCTTGGTGGATCGGAGTCGGAGTCGATGGCGGTGGACGCATAACCCAAGGAAGAGAAGCATGACATTGCCAGCAATGCAGGACCTGCTCCAAGCCGGAGTCCATTTTGGGCATCAAACTCGGCGTTGGAACCCCAAGATGCGCCCGTTCATTTTCGCGGAGCGGTCAGGCATCTACCTAATCGATCTTCAGAAGACGCTCCGCCAGATCAAGACCGCGCAGGATACGATGCGCGAGGTCGTGATGAAGGGGGAGAACGTTCTTTTTGTGTGCACCAAGAGACAACTCAGTGCGATCGTGAAGTCAGAGGCTGACCGGTGTGGTGCCTACTATGTGACCGAACGTTGGCTCGGTGGTACGCTGACCAACTTCCACACGATAAAACGGCAGATTCACCGACTGCGCGAACTTGAACAGGGGCAGGAGGAAGGTGCGTTCGAGTTCTTCACCAAGAAAGAGCAGCTGCAGCTCGAGCGTGAGCGGATGAAACTGAACCGCAATCTCGAGGGCATCAAGAATATGGGTCGCCTCCCAGGCGCTCTATTCGTCGTCGACTCCAGGAAGGAACGGATCGCGATTGCCGAAGCCAACAAACTTGGCATTCCAGTGGTAGCGATTGTTGACACAAACTCCGACCCAGACTTGATCACCGTGCCGATTCCTGGCAACGACGACGCAATTCGCTCTGTGTCCGTGGTAACCGGAGCCATCGTTGATGTTATCGCTGAAGCTCGGGCCCAGGTACCGGTCAGAGAGACTTCGATCGACACCGACTCGTTTACGACCTACAGCACTGATGCTGGCGAGGCTGAATCGGACGATGCGCGTACTCGCCGGCGCCCCCGGCGCAAGCGACGCCCCAGGCCAGAGGTGATTGCCGCACGTCTCAAGCCGGAGACCGGTGCCGAAGTGAAGGATGATGAGTCCCAAGACAAGGCGGAGGCGGCCCAGGATTCAGGTGCGGTGGAGCCAACTGCTCCTGAAGCAAAGGCGGCTGAGGCCAGCCCGCCAGAGGCACCGAAAGAGAGTCCAGCGAAGGTTGCTGGTGCGGATACAAGTGAGGAAGCAAAGAGCTGATCACACTGCTCGTTCGGGGCAACGAATCTGCGCCGCCGCCGATCGAGTTCCAACGGATCTCGAGGCGGCGGTTCTCACATGAACAGACAACCCATAGTTGAACAGGATATGGAAGATGGCTAATCAGGTTACCGCGAAAGATGTGAGTTCGCTCCGGACGAAAACAGGCGCCGGGATGATGGACTGCAAGAAGGCGTTGACGGAAACTGGCGGCGACGTTGAGAAGGCAGTTGACTTGCTTAGGAAGAAGGGAATCGCCAAGGCTGAAAAACGGGCCGGACGAACGGCTAGCCAAGGCCTCATATATTGCTATCAGCATTTTACCGGCAAGGTGGGAGTGCTCGTCGAGATTAATTGTGAAACCGACTTCGTCGCCCGAACGGACGACTTCCAAGAACTGGCCAAGGACGTCGCACTGCAGGTGGCATCCGCATCGCCTGTTGCAGTCACGGCTGATGAGGTTCCGGAAGAGTTGTTACAGCGTGAGAAAGCAATCATCGAGGCACAGGTGGCTGAATCGGGCAAACCTGAGGCCGTGCGGGAAAAGATGGTTGAGGGCAAGATCAAGAAGTACCTGAAGGAGAGAGTGCTGCTCGACCAGCCGTTCGTCAAAGACGACAAACGCAGTGTTGGTCAGGTCGTAACGGATGTGTCCGCGAAAGTAGGCGAGAACATCGTTGTCCGGCGCTTCCAACGCTTCGAGCTTGGGGAAGAATAGTGGCCGAACTCGCGTACAAGCGCGTGGTGCTGAAGTTGTCCGGTGAGGCTCTGGCCGGCGATAAGGACTTTGGGTTTGACTTCGGCGTGGTCGACAGGATTGCGGATGAAGTTCTTACGGTGCATGAATTGGGTGTCGCACTAGGCCTCGTCATTGGTGCTGGCAATATCGTTCGTGGAGCTGTGGCCAGCCAGGAGGGCATGGACCGCGTCTCGGCCGACTACATGGGAATGCTCTCCACAGTGGTCAACGCTCTCGCCGTGCAGGATGTGTTGGAGCGAAAGTCCGTGGAGACACGTGTGATGACGGCGATCCGCATGGACGAGGTTGCCGAGCCATATATTCGTAGGCGAGCTCAACGTCATCTAACCAAGGGCCGCGTGGTGATTTTTGCGGGTGGGACGGGCAATCCTTATTTTTCGACAGACACAGCGGCGGTGCTTCGTGCGCTCGAAATCGAAGCGGAGTTGATCATCAAGGCGACGAACGTCGAAGGAGTGTATTCAGCTGACCCAAAGAAGGATGCTGACGCTGAATTCATCCCAGAACTGACGTTTCAAGATGCGATTGTCCGTGGGCTGAATGTCATGGATACCAACGCGTTTGCATTGTGCAAGGACAACGCCTTGCCAATCAACGTGACAAACGTGAACGAACCCGGCGTTATCGCTCGGATACTTCATGGCGAGCGCGTCGGCACAATGGTCCGATGAACACTCTTCCAGAAGTCACAAAATACGCGAAGCAGCAGATGCAGAAGGCAGTGGAGAACACGCAGCGTGAACTCGCCACAATCCGAAGTGGCAAGGCCACGACCAGCTTGCTCGACACCGTCAAAGTTGATGCGTACGACCAGCTGATGCCCCTCGGCCAGGTCGCATCTGTCAGCGCGCCCGAGGCTCAGCTACTCGTGGTTCAGCCTTGGGACAAGGCGCTCATGGGGGCTGTGGAAAAGGCCATCATGACTGCCGACCTCGGGCTCAACCCGTCCAACGACGGAAACCTCATTCGCGTTCCCCTTCCTCCACTCACCGAGGAGAGACGCAAGGAGCTCGTGCGAATCGTCCGCAAGCTTGCCGAAGAGGGCAAGATCGCTATTCGCCATGCGCGGTCCGAGTCAATTTCCAACGTCAAGAAGGTCGAGCACGTCTCAGACGACGACAAGCATCGCACCGATGGTGAAATTCAGAAGCTGCACGACGAGGCAATCAAAGACATAAACGACGTCGTGACAGCCAAAGAAGAAGAAATCATGGAGGTTTGACGACCAAGAGCTGCTGACGCATCTCTCGGTCATTTCATCAATGTCCTCGAACCTCGCGAGTCGGTTTCATGTTGCGGCGGTGGCTATCCCCGCCGCTCTTGTTGTGGTGTACGTCGGTGGATGGGCTCTTGCAGGCGCCCTAGCTGTGCTCTGCGTCGCCGGGGCTCGCGAGACGTACAGACTTTCCGAGGCAGGAGGTGTTAAGACCCTTGGCGCGATCGGCTATTTCGGGGCTGCCGCTGCTCCCATCTCCATCTTCGCAGCTTCCCCTGGCGGCCTCGAGTACGATCCAATCTTCCTGGTTCTCGGCGGCGCAGTCTGGTTGATGCTTGTGATGCTGGTCGCGGCGCGAACGAGGTCAAGTGACGACCGCCCGCTTGCGTGTGCTTCGGTTACCGTCTTCGGTGTGTTGTATGCGGGGGGCTTGCTGGCAACTCTGATGTTGCTGAGACACCCGAGTATCCCTCTTACGTCCTGGGCTGCTACGTGGCTCGTATTCTTGCCTCTTGCGGTTGTGTGGGTGTGTGACACGTTCGCGATGGTGGGTGGCATAGTGGTAGGTGGGCCGAAGCTAACGCCCAAACTGAGCCCGAACAAAACCTGGGCTGGTGCCGTCGCGGGAACCTTGGGCGGAATGGCTGTCGCGCCAGTCTACGGCTCGTTACTGCTTTGGCCAAGAGGAGTGTCGCTTTCCATCTGGCAGCTGGTATTGTTTGGCTTCATTGTCTCGGTTGTAGGGCAAACTGGTGACATTGCAGAATCGTTGCTAAAGCGGGAAGCAGGTACGAAGGATTCCGGTACGTTTTTCGGAGGTCACGGTGGAGTGTTGGATCGCCTTGATTCTCTGTATTGGGCGATACCTACGTCGGTGATACTACTCATGCTCTTTGGTGTTGCATGACCCTGGGAATCGCCATCCTCGGCTCAACAGGGTCGATCGGCACTGCCACGCTCAGAGTACTTCAGCGTCAGAAAGACCTCTTCAACGTAGTGGCTCTCACCGCCCACGGATCGGAGGATTTGCTTCATGAACAGGCTACCGCCGTGGGCGCCGATTTTGTGGGATTGGTGAACGGTCGAGGAGAGAACGGCCGTCCTCACGGTGTCAGCAGCCACGGAGTTGGCTCGCAGTGCCTGGTGGAGGCGGCAACTCACCCTGACGTTGACATAGTGGTCAATGCCGTCGTCGGCGCCGCCGGTCTCCAGGCTACGATCGCGGCATTGGAGGCTGGGAAGCGGGTCGCTCTGGCCAACAAAGAGACCATGGTCATGGCGGGAGACCTGGTCCTCGAAGTGGCCCGTTCTGCCGGGGGGCAGGTGGTGCCAATAGACTCGGAACACAGTGCCGTTCTGCAATGTGTCTCCGGGCGTCCGTCGGCTGAGTTCTGCCGGCTTATCCTGACCGCGTCAGGTGGGCCTTTCCGCGAATGGTCCAAGGACCGAATCGAGAAAGCAACTGTTGCAGATGCGCTGAACCATCCGACCTGGGCGATGGGTCGGAAGATCACTGTGGACAGCGCTACCCTCGCCAACAAGGCGTTGGAGGTGATTGAGGCGCACTATTTCTTCGGCCTGGCGTATGACTCCATCGATGTGGTGGTGCACCCGCAGTCGATCGTACACGCCTTCGCCGAGTTCGTGGATGGGTCCGTGCTCGCACAGGTCGGCTTCCCGACGATGGAGTTGCCCATCCTCTATGCGCTGACATATCCAGATCGTGTGAAAGACGCGGCGGTGCAGCGCTATGATCCCGTCGGTGCCGGATCGCTGACATTTGAGCCGGTTCGGAGAGACGTATTCACCACGTTCTCGCTCGGTGTTGAGGCCGGCAAGTCAGGGGGAACGACACCGGCCGTATTCAATGCCGCCAACGAAGTTGCAGTCGAGGCATTCTTGGCTGGTCGCATCCTTTTTGGTGAGATACCCGTAGTGATTGACAGAGTGCTACAACTACATGAGAAGGAAGTTGCAGGCGATCTCGACACTGTGATCGAAAAGGATCGCTGGGCTAGAGTGGAAACGGAGGCTGCGTGCTCCTGACTATCGGCGCATTTGTACTCGTCCTGGGCGTGTTGATCTTCGTGCACGAACTCGGGCACTTCATCGCGGCGAAAGCGGTGGGCATTGCGGTTCCACGGTTCTCGATAGGAATGGGGCCGGCGACGCCGTTGTCGTTCACGTGGGGAGAGACGGAGTACCGAATTGCCTGGCTGCCGTTCGGCGGTTATGTGAAGATGGCCTCCAAGGAGGAGCAGGAGGTCATGGGTGCGGTTGAAGGTGGTGCGTTGGAGGAAGAGTACCCGCCGGAGAAGATGTTCGAGCACAAATCCCTCGGCGCTCGTATCTTAGTCATCTCCGCGGGCGTGATAATGAATGCACTCTTTGCGTGCGTTGCGTATGCCGGGCTCGCTTTCGTGTACGGACAATACGTTGACCCCACGACGTCCCTGGCCGGTGTCGACTCAGACGTACTTCCAGATGCCGCTCGTGAACTCGCGGACGTCCCTTACGGTGCCAAGATCCTACGGATAAACGGGGACTCCGTCGAGTACTGGCAGGATGTCCTTGAAGCCGTTGTCGACCCCACGTCGGAACGACTGCGCTTCGACTTCGCTGGCGGCGTCGAACCGGCAATCGTCGATATCCCGGGGACGGATGTTGATGGTCGAATCGCTGTGGCAAGTTCGATACTGCCACATCTCGAACCCAGCGTCTCCGCTGTCGTTATTGGTCAGCCCGCTGAGGTCGCTGGAGTGAGGGACAACGATCTCTTTCTCTGGGCGGGAGGAGACTCGGTCAGAACCTGGCACGAGCTTGTGGCGATCGTGGAGGCGAATGCCGGTGACACGGTGCCGGTCACTGTGCTTCGCGGAGACACGACGGTCGACCTCGCGGTGGTACCGGTAGCTCAGAGCATTCAAGATCCGACGACCGGGGAAATTCAGAAGCTGGGTCGCATCGGGATCGAACGTGCCCGGCTACGCGTTCGCCACGGATTGGGGAGCGCGCTCCTGTGGGGCGCGCAGGAGTCCTGGAATAAGGCTGCTTTGGTTTTCTTCACTCTGAAGGGAATCGTGGTACGCGACATCTCGCCGCGGGAGATCGGAGGGCCCATTCTGATCGGCCAAGTGTCCGGTCAGTTTGCCCGTCTCGGGTTCGACGCGCTCATCAGCTTCATGGCGTTTCTGTCGGTGAACTTGGCGATCTTGAATCTGTTACCGATCCCGGTATTGGATGGCGGTCATCTCATGCTGTTGTTCTTCGAGGGGATTCGTGGCAAGCCACTTTCCCTCGCGCTCCGCATTCGTCTAACGCAGGTGGGCCTCTTCGTATTGCTCGCCATAATGGTGTGGGCGGTGGCAAACGATCTTCTGCGCGTGTTTGGGATCTGACCGGGAGCACTCCGGTTCGGGAGGCGGACTACCTGCCCAACACGACAACCACAGCGGCCACAATTGCGATGAGCATGATGGCTGCCAGCATCTTTAGCCACAGAGACCGCTGCTCTTTCTGCACTTCCAGCTGCATCTCTACAGTTGGCGTTGGGGCGATTCCAAACGCACCAGTCATTCGCTGCGAGTCGGAAATGTGACTGAGTTCATCGAGTAGCACCTCGGACGAGTCGTAGCGATCGTCAGGGTGTTTCTCCAGGCACCGTAGAACAATTCGCTCAAATCGCTTTGAGAGATCTGGACGCTTCTTGCGTGGCGCCCTAGGCGTTTCCTCTACGTGCATGCGGGCTAGCTCGAACCAGTCGGTGGAGCGAAAAGGAGTCTCTCCTGTCGCTGCCTTGTAGAGCGTCACGCCCAACGAGTAGAGATCACTACGTCCGTCGAGTTGCCTGCCTTGAGCTTGTTCCGGGGAGATGTATTGAGGTGTACCGATCGTCATGTTGACGCCGGTCGCGGTTACGTATCCTGACACGGCTTTGGCAATGCCGAAGTCGGAAATCACTGCGGTGCCATCGGGTTTCAGCAGGATGTTGTCCGGCTTAATGTCCCGATGTACGACCCCTTTCTCGTGAGCGAACGCAAGTCCGGCGGTGACTTGAGTCGCTATTCTAACTAGGACGTCCTCAGCGATATGTGGTTCTCTCTTGATCATGAATGCCACAGAATCGGGGTAGAGGTCCATCGAGAAGTAGGTGATGTTGGAAGCGGTGCCGACATGGAGTATCTGAACCACATTCGGATGCAGAAGTTCTGAAGCCAAGGTATACTCGTTCCTGAACCTCGCTTCGAATTCTCGGTCTCCGGCATATCTGGGTTTGAGTACCTTCAGTGCAGCACTCGATTTGCCATCGTCGCGGTGGGCGGCGAACACCCAGGCGAAGCCACCTTCACCGATGAGTTCATCGATAGTGAATGGTCCGACCGTGTAGCCGATCAGTTCTTCGGAGTTGTACGGCATCGCCAGCCTTTACATCACAAATAGCGTTCGGTACATTTCTCAGCTAAGGAAAATCACGGAATCTAGAATACTACATCCGTGCCTGCGCCCTGTGAGGATACATCTTTCATGAGCTTTGACAAGCAATCAGTGGTCCAGAAGTACGAGCAGCACTCGACCGACACGGGATCAACTCGAGTCCAGATCGCGGTGCTAAGTGAACGAATCAATGTGCTGACGGACCATTTCCGCACACACAAAAAGGATTACCATGGGCGGCGTGGTCTGCTGACAATGGTCAGCAAGCGTCGCCGCCTGTTGGATTACCTCAAGCGGACCGACCTGGAAGGTTATCGTCAGCTCATCGCGGAGCTTGGACTCCGCCACTAGTAGCTGGGCGTGGGCATGAGGCGCCTGAGTAGAGCACTTCGGGCGCTTCTTTTCATTTCTGAGTGCTCACGCAGGGAACACCATGGTAAAGACCGTTGAACGGCTGTTTGCCGGGCGCGAATTCCGTATGGAGACGGGACGCTTGGCGAAGCAGGCGGCGGGCTGTGCTGTCGTCCAACACGGAGATACGACTGTACTGGCTGCTGTCTTGATTGCAGAGCGAGAGACCCATCTGGACTTCTTCCCGATGATTGTCGAATACCGCGAGAAGACCTACGCGGCTGGGAGAATCCCGGGTGGCTTCTTCAAACGTGAGGGGCGTCCGAATCAGGACGAGATCCTTGCTGGGCGGCTGATCGATCGGTCGCTTCGTCCGCTGTTTCCCAAGGGCTTCAAGAACGAAGTCCAGGTCTTCGTGTACGTACTCTCAGCCGATCAGGAAAATGATGCGGATGTCCTGGGACTGACCGCAGCATCGCTCGCCCTAGGGCTCTCGAAGGCTCCGTGGAGTGGACCTGTAGCAGGGGTTCGCGTCGGTCGCGTGGAAGGCGAATGGGTAATGAACCCCACGTTCCAGCAACTCGAGTCCAGCGACGTTGACTTCGTTGTGGCGGGTGAGGCCGATTCGATCATCATGGTTGAGGGTGGAGCGCTTGAGATTCCCGATGACGACGTTGCCTCGGCGCTTGAGTTTGCGCAGTCAGGTCTGGCCGAGCTGGTCGAGATGCAGCAAGAAGTGATCAAAGATGCCGGCGTCCCAGAGATGGAGTGGAGCAAACGCGAGATATCTGATGAGATCGTATCCCGGGTGCGCGAACTCGCTGAAGGCAGGGTCAAGGATGCACTCAACCAGCCGGAGAAGACCGAACGCATAAAGGCCCTAGCGGCGATTCGTGACGATATCGTCGAGCAGCTGACCGAAGTGTATCCCGACAACATCGGAGATGTGAAGTCGGTGTTCGACGACATCGAATACAACACCATGAGGGCACAGGTACTCGATCAGGGTGAGCGGGTTGACGGGCGTGACCTGGATACCGTGCGGTCCATCAGTTGCGAAGTCGGGGTTTTGCCCCGAGTGCACGGAACGGCCTTGTTCACTCGTGGCCAGACCCAGGCGCTCGTCAGCACGACTCTTGGCTCGGTGTCTGATGAGCAGAAGATCGAAAGCATCCATCTGCGAGATGCGACGACCAAGAGTTTTATGCTGCACTACAATTTCCCGGCATTCTCAGTTGGTGAAGTACGCCCCATTCGAGGTACTTCCAGGCGAGAGGTGGGACACGGCAATCTTGCCGAACGTGCTCTCCAGGCGCTGTTGCCGGCCTACGATGAGTTCCCATACACAATCAGGGTCGTGTCGGACATCATGGAGTCAAACGGCTCGTCCTCCATGGCATCCGTATGTGGTGGGTCTCTGGCTCTGATGGACGCGGGCGTACCCATGAGGTCCGCTTGTGCCGGCGTCGCGATGGGGCTGATCAAGGAAGACGATCGAGTCGCCGTTTTGACCGACATACTGGGTACGGAAGACCATCTAGGAGACATGGATTTCAAAGTCGCCGGTACCGGCGATGGGGTGACTGCCATTCAGATGGACATCAAGATTGGCGGAATCTCTCTCAAGATCATCCGCGCCGCTTTGGAAAAGGCACGCAACGGACGTCTCCACATACTCGGCAAGATGGCGGAGACGCTAGCCGAGCATCGCAGCACGCTTTCCAAATACGCACCCAGGATTATAACAGTTGAGGTCAGGCCCGAACGAATTGGTGACATCATCGGTCCGAAGGGGAAGATCATACGTGGTATCCAGGAAGAGACCGGAGCCAACATCAACGTCGATGACGAGGGTGTAGTGACGATCACGGCCGTCGACGGCAGGGCCGGTGAGAAGGCGCGCGATATGATCTCGGCGATCGTCCAGGAGCCAGAGGTCGGCACGATCTACGAGGGAACGGTCAAGAATACGACCCAGTTTGGGGCTTTCGTGGAAATTCTGCCTGGAGTCGAAGGACTTCTTCATATCTCGGAGCTGCAACACGAACGCACGAATCGGACTGAGGACGTGGTCAACAAGGGCGACATCGTCCGCGTCAAGCTGTTGGAGGTTGATTCACGCGGCAAGATGAGGCTTTCGCGCAAAGCCTTGATCGAGAATAAAGAAGAACAGCCGGCGGAAGGCTCTGACGACTCTTGATGCATACGGTCAAGCTCGACGAGCGTCTGTTTCGCTCTAAGGCCGAAAATGGAGTGACCGTGATGTCCGAACTGTTACCGTGGGTTCGGTCGGTGGCGGTTGGCATCTGGGTCGCACGTGCATCAGCACACGAGCGACGGTCCAAGATGGGTGTGTCGCACCTCCTGGAGCACATGGTGTTCAAGGGCACCGAGCGGCGCAGTGCTCGGGACATTGCTCTGGAGTTGGAGGTGCGTGGTGGCTCACTCGACGCGTACACATCGCGCGATCATACGTCATTCCAGGCACGCGTGTTGGATGACGATCTACCGCGCGCGCTCGATGTACTGACGGACCTGGTTCGGAATCCGCTGCTGCGGGATGATGATCTCGACCGCGAGCGGATGGTGGTTCTCGAAGAGATCAGCTCTGTGCACGATACGCCGGACGATCTGGTCTTCGAAATGCACTCGCAGACCATGTGGCCCGAGCAT
>JBDGYW010000129.1:0-11401 GCA_039588935.1 Gemmatimonadota bacterium
GGTCGAATACGATCTCGGGCTGAGGCGTGTCCGCTTCTATGGTATCGAAGTGGATGTTTGAAAGGGTGAAGCCGAGTAGCAAACACGGCAACACCACTCGGTGCGTGTTTTTCAACATGGTGCACCACCTCAAAGACAAAAAAGCAGAACGATACTCAAGTGTCACTCTTGACATTCAATGATACGCGGCGGAGCATTTGATTGCACCGACTCGACGATATCCAGTGTTGCCATTGGAGGTCTTTCATGGATTTGGACAAATACAGAGAAGTGATTTCGGATGCCATTCAAGCTGAAATAGCGGCCAAGAACTTCTACGAGAATGTGGGCAGCAGGATCAAGGACGCCTATCTCAAAGAACTGTTTGAGCTGCTTGCCGTCGAAGAAGCCAATCATGAGAGACTCCTGTCCGATATTCTGAACAAAGAACATATGGACAAGAGCTATTTCAAATTCGAAAGAGATTTCCAGGTGGCCGAGACAATTGACATGCCGGAAGTGACCGATGACCTGAACCTCAAGGATGCCATCGGGATTGCCATGAAGAATGAAGAAGTCGCCATGAAGAACTACACGGCGTTTGCGGACAACTGTGAGGACGAGCAGTTGAAATCGGTATTCACGGATCTGGCGGCAATGGAACGGAGCCACAAATTCAAGATGGAAGAGAGCTTTATGGACGTTGCATATCCTGAAGCGTGGTAGCGCCGGTCTTTAAGCACTTCATCTGTCGCGGATCAACCACAGGGATGTTCATGAATTATCTACCCGTTTCTTCCATGTCGAAAGCTTTCATCCTTCTCTTTGCTTCTATTGTTGTATCAGTTTGGGCATCCTCTGCTGCGGCCCAGGATCCCACGACTCCGGAGGCCTTTTTCGGCCATCCTATCGGTGCCGATTACCATCTCACTACCTATGAGAAGGCCATGGAGTGGTTTGACCACCTGGCACAACACTCAGCGGGTCGAATGTTGGTGAGGGACATGGGTTTTACCGGCATGGGCCGGGTCCACCGCTACGCCGTGATCTCCTCCGCTGAGAATCTTGCTCGACTCGAGGAATACCAAGAAACGATCCGTCGCTTGAGCCTAGGGCGCGACCTGAGTCCGGAAGAGGCGGGGCAACTGGCCAGGAGCGGGAAATCCATCGGGTGGGTAGATGTCGGACTCCATTCGACCGAGGCGTCTCCCAGCGAACATGCTCTTCAACTTGCGTACGACCTGGTGACTGGTGAGGATGCCCAATCCAGGAGAATCAGGGACGAGGTCATTTCGCTGGTAGTGTTCCCAAACCCCGACGGCATGACGATGGTGGCTGACTGGTACATGGAGCATGTGGGTACCGAGTTCGAGGAAAGCCGGATGCCATGGCTGTACAACCGCTACATCGGGCATGACAACAACCGGGACTCGTACAACGTCACACAGGCGGAAGTTCGCAACGTAAGCAGGCTGCAAAACCAGGAGTGGTTTCCCAACGTCGTGTACAACCATCACCAGACGGCTCCATTTCCAACCCGGATCTGGATTCCACCTTACGGAGAGCCGGCCAACCCTAACAAACCCGGGGAGGTCATAAGGTGGGAGAACCTGATCGGCGCCGTCATGGGAATGGCGTTCGAAGCGGAGGGCAAGCCCGGTGCCGTCTCCAGAGTCTCGTTCGACGCCTGGTATCCGGGATTTATGACCCAGGTTGTAACGCACCACAACATTCCTTCGATTCTCACCGAGACTGCGCTCTACTATCTCGCCACTCCCCACGAATACACCATCGAAGACATACCCGCAGCTTGGAGAGATTTTCAGAAGTCGGGATTCTACACCTCTCCGTGGGAGGGAGGATGGTGGCGCATGGGCGATGCAGTGGACTACTGCCTTACTGCTTCAAAGGCGGTTCTGGACGTCACGGCCCGGTACCGGGAGGAAATGCTTCTTTCGAAGTACCGCTTGGCACAAGCGAATATCGAACGCTTTGAAGTGGAAGCTCCATACGGGTGGATCTTCCCGACGGACCAGCGAGATGAGTTTGTCCTCGCCGAGTTGCTCGACAAGTTCGACCTGCTGGGCGTAGAGGTCTATTCGGCCGACACCGAATTCGAAGCAGCAGGCAGACGATTCCCGCAGGGAACGGTGGTGGTACCAACTAGCCAGGCCTTCGGCGGGTTCGTCAAGACCCTTCTGGAGAGGCAGGACTATCCCGACCTCAGACAAAAGACACACGTCTGGCAGGCGATTCCCAGGAGGGTTGAGGTGGAAGGAGGACCGCTTCGTCCCTATGACGTCGCTGGTTGGACGCTGTCACTTCAGATGGGATTGGAAGCGATTGAATTGGACCGTCCTGCCTCTACGGTCCCCTTGGTTCGCTCTACCGGTTTACAGTTGGAACGGGGGCAAAGGTCAGAGGTAAGACCTCTCGAGCCCGCGCGGGTCGCTGTCTATCGTCCATGGCAAGGTAGCATGGACGAAGGATGGATTAGGTGGATCCTCGACCACTACGGGTTCCCTCTCACCGAGTTGCGGAACGATAGGGTCAGGACAGGTAACTTGAAGACCGAGTTCCAAACCATCGTCATTCCCTCGGTGAGAGACAGCAGCATTCTCTTTGGTAATGCTGAGGGCACCGTCCCGCCACAATACGTGGGCGGCATCGGTGCAGAAGGTCTGGAGGCTCTCAAGACTTTTGCGCGGGACGGCGGTACGATCCTGTTCCACGAACGCTCGACGGATCTTGCGGTCAACGCGTTCAACTTGCCCGTACGAGTCGTTACCGCCGAGGCGAGGGATGCAGGGTTCTACTCGGCAGGTTCCATACTGCGCTTCTCCTGGGCTGCGGATTCGCCCCTTACCAGAGGCATGGACAAGGACGGCGTTGCCTTCGCGAGTTCCAGGGCTTCGTTGTTCGAGATCACTGGGCCGGGCGAGGGCCCTGTGGGAGATCCCAAACCTCTGGGGTGGTTTCCTGAAGAAGGCCCGCTGCTACTGAGCGGTTACCTCGAAGGGGAAGAGGCAATCGCCGGAACGGCAGCTGCTCTCGAGGTTCCGTACGGAGAAGGCCGTCTCGTGCTGGTTGGGTTCAGCCTGCACAACCGAGCCCAGATGGTGGCGAACTTCAAGCTTCTCTTCAACGCGATCGAATAGGAGGTAGGTGACACCGCACTTTCACCCTTACACACTTCTTACAAACCGCGAACCTGTCGCGTACGCGTTTACGTTGCCTGACAATGCCGGCGCGGTTAGTGTGAAGCATCGTCGAACGAGATGTCGTGTGGCGATCGGCCTCTTTGCTCGGAGAGCGACATGACTCCAACGTCCAAGGTCCTGCGCCGAAGCGCTCCGGGTTCCTACCTCCTGCTGTTCCTCGTGACGATACTGGCGATTTCGTTGGGGTTGGGGTATCACGCGCTAACCACCGCTCGTTCCCATCAAGAGGCTGCCAGGAATGCTCTGACAGACTATGCGAGCATGGCGGCGTGGGAGTATTCCAGCCGGGTGCGGGAGAACCTCAGTGAGCTTCTCAGAGACGTATTCGAAGACGTCACACGCCGATGGAGCGAGTCGAGGGAGTTGTCACCCGTCACATCGCTGGCCGACGAAGCTCAGAAGGTATCTCGTTGGTACGACTGTGACTGTTCAGACATCAAGAACCCGATTGCTTTTTTCCGGCTGGACCTCCGAGATGGTTCCGTTACCGCGTTTCCTGATACGCTTGGCGCCGAAATCTTAATAGGTGTAGCCGATACGCTGACCGCACACCGCAGCGCACACGACAAGAACCGAACCGGACTGGTGTCGATGCCACGAGGATCCCTCCTCGAATCGGCTGTTCTCATCACCTACTCTACGGCGTATACCCGCCGGCGGGGCGCAGCTGCCATCTTCGGGTTTGTAACCCCCCCTGGTGCCTATGCCGAACTGCTCGCAAAATGGTTCGGCGCCCAGCCACTGCTCTCGCCGACCGTCAGTGATGGCCGTTCAAACGACTCACTCTTGTACACTTCCGTTCGAATCGGCGACGATCAAACGTTGTTCGAGTCGGACGGTCCAGTTCCTCCGGACCTTTCTGCAAAGGACTCGCTTGGATCAGAACACGGGAGCCTCCAGATCAACGCTGCAATCCGCCCCGACGTAGCGGGGCAGTTGATTATCGGTGGTCTTCCCCGGTCGCGTTTGCCGCTGATACTCTTCCTGCTCCTGCTCACAATCGGCTTGGGAACTGCTGCTCTGCTTCAGCTCCGACGTGAACATCAGCTGGCTCGATTGAGAGACAACTTTGTCTCTGGTGTGTCACATGAGTTGCGTACCCCGCTTGCGCAGGTACGGATGTTCGCAGAGTTGATTGAGTCAGGGAAACTCAGAACTGAGGAAGAGCATGATCGTTCACTTTCGGTTATCACCCGGGAGGCGCGAAGACTTTCACACCTCGTCGAGAATATTCTCCAATTCTCGAGATCGGGTCGCGGTGCGGTGGACATCAAGATAGAACCGCTCGAAGTTGCGACAACGCTGCAAGAAGTACTCGAAGCATTCAGGCCATTAGCGTTGGCAAAGAACAACGTGCTGGGGTTGAACGTCCAGCCTCACCTGACACTCAGGGCCGATCGTGACTCCTTGAATCAGATTCTGTTGAATCTCCTCGACAACGCGGTGAAATACGGCCCGGACGGACAAACCGTCA
Organism: Gemmatimonadota bacterium; assembly: GCA_039588935.1. Classification (GTDB taxonomy): domain Bacteria; phylum Gemmatimonadota; class Gemmatimonadetes; order Gemmatimonadales; family GWC2-71-9; genus JBDGYW01. The sequence goes on from JBDGYW010000129.1 coordinate 4,675, forward strand.
AGGTCGAAGCCACGAAGGAAGGAGAAACATTCCGGCTGTCAGTTGAAGACGAGGGCGCAGGTATCCCCCAACATGAACGTGAACGCATTTGGGAGCCGTACCAGCGATTGCACGGAGACACGAAACAACCGGTCACAGGCACTGGGATCGGGCTAGCCGTGGTCCGTGACCTCGCAGACCTTCACGGCGGCAGAACTTGGGTCGAGGACGCCAAAGGCGGTGGTTCTCGATTCGTGGTAGAACTACCGGGTGTCACTGGCGTAGCCCACTTTGGTCCCCCCGAAGGTGCGGGAGCAAACGCGTGACAAACGTGCTTGTGGTTGAAGACAACAGGGATCTTGCGTTTGGACTCCAGACCGCCCTCCAAATCGAAGGGTACGAAGTCGACGTCGCATATGACGGAAACACTGGCCTGAAGCGCGCTCGCGAATGGGAAACGGATTTGATCATCCTCGATCTCACGCTCCCGGAGATGGACGGGTATATCGTGCTCCGTGAACTGCGGCGCTCGCACAAGAAGATGCCTGTTTTGATTTTGACGGCGCGCGGGGAGGAGGCCGATAAGGTTTTGGGCCTCGATTGGGGTGCCGACGACTACGTTACCAAGCCGTTTGGCACGATGGAGCTGATGGCGCGCGTGCGTGCACTGTTGCGCCGTGGGATTGTCGACGATTCCGAGTCAGATAAAGAAGACACCGAATGCTTTGGAGACGTGGTCGTGGATGTCGCGTCGCACGGAGTTTTACGGAACGGTGAACCGATACAGCTAACCCCCAAAGAATTCGATCTGTTGCTCGCGCTCGTTCGCCGACGGGGAGCAGTCGCTACGAGACTCGAACTGCTAACTGAAGTGTGGGGCTACCAGGCCGCAGTGATGACCAGAACGGTGGACGTGCATGTGGCTGAATTGCGGCGCAAGCTTGAGCCGAACCCATCAGAGCCTCAGTACATACTCACAGTCCGTAAGGTCGGATATCGTATGCAGACGTAAGACTTTCGACCTTACACCTCCCTTACAGACTCCGGAAATCCTTCTTACCAGTCTCATACCCGCACATCGCCTGTAGTCACTCCGTGGTCGGTAGGCTTCTGGCATGAAACTCCAATCTGCGGTCATAGCCAGCCTGCTCGCGGCGGCACCGGCAGGTTTCCTGTCTGGGCAAGAGAACCGCCATGAGACAACGTCGCAGGTGCTCTCGGTCTTCTTGGACTGCAACGCTCCGAACTGCGATTACGACCACTTTCGTCGCGAGATTACGTGGGTCAACTGGGTCAGAGACCGAACGGACGGCGATGTTCATCTTCTCATCACCGCGGAGCGGACCGGCGGCGGCGGGTGGTTCTTTTCGCTCGCTTATCTCGATCCTTGGGAAACCGGCAGTGCTTCGAAGGTGATTCCGTACGTCTCAGATGCCGATGCAACAGATGCGGAAACTCGTGAGGGCCTGACTCAGACCATGGCATTGGGGCTCGTGCACCTGGTGGACACTACGTCAGTGGCTCCTCGACTGCGCGTGGTGTATCGAGAACCGGGCGCGACGGCTCACCGGCGTGAGAACGGAGATCCCTGGAACCTCTGGGTTTTCCGCCTCAACACATGGGGATCGCTCGAGGGAGAGGCACAGCAAGGCGGTTATTCGATACGAGGGTCAGCAGATGCCAGCCGCGTATCGGAAGATCACAAGATAAACGTCAGTCTCTCTGGGCGTCGAAACCGCGATACGTACGAGCATGACGACGGAGATGAGACTGTGAACATATCAGAGAATTACAGTGTGAATGTGCTTTCGGTGTGGAGCCTGGGTGACAACTGGTCCGCCGGTGCCAAGGCAAACGCCGATCGATCGACGTATATGAATAGAGACCTGACTTTGTCGTTGGGCCCCGCCATCGAGTACAACGTTTTTCCCTATGGGGAGTCAACTCGTCGCCAGTTCACTTTTCGGTATTCCGTTGAGGCTGCGAGCTTCAACTACGAACAAGAGACCGTAGAGGCCAAGCTGAGCGAGGTGCTCCCACGACACAGCCTCCTTGTGGCAGCCGCTGCTCAACAGCCCTGGGGTGAGATCCGGGCATCCGTGGAGGGAATTCAATATTTGCATGACCCGGCCACACACCGCATCAACACCGACGTCAACATCGAGTGGCGGTTGTTTCGCGGATTCAGCCTGGATGTATGGGGAGACTTCTCGCGAATAAAGGATCAGTTCTACCTGCCATCAGAGGGCCTGACACCAGAGGAAGTTCTGCTCAGGCGTCGGGCACGGGAGAGCAACTACAGCTACGACATCAGCGTGGGCTTCAGTTACAGGTTTGGCTCGAAATTCGCCAACATCGTCAACCCGCGGATGGGTGGAAACGGTCGCCGACGCCACTGAGAGTGATGCTATCCTCAGCAAGGATGCCTCCCTTACGACACTCGGGCCGTAAATCGATCTGGTGATGTGTGAGCTTTGTGCAAGGTACTATCCCGCCACTCTTGACATTCAATGACATGCGGCGGAGCATTTGATTGCGCCGACCGAACGACTGGGAGCAACGTCAGTCGCCTACCAACACAACTGAGGTGAATGCCTTGACGACCGCAAAGGCAGAAATCGTACGCACAACGTCTTGGTCCGCCGGTCCAGGCTGCCACGGCACGTGCGGTGTGCTTGCACACATCAAGAACGGCAAGCTGGTCAAGATAGAGGGCGATCCTGATCATCCATGGAACCAGGGGCGCATCTGTGCGCGATGCCTCGCGATGACCCAGTACGTGTATCACCCGGATCGTCTGACAAAGCCGCTCAAGCGCGTTGGCGAACGTGGCGAGGGCAAATGGGAGGAGATCTCCTGGGATGAGGCGCTCGACCTGATCGAAGACAAGCTGGGCAAGATCCGAGAAGACTTTGGCCCGGAGAGCGTCATCTTCTCGATGGGCACGGGCAGGGATATCGGCGCCTGGATTTGCATGTTGGCCTATGCGTACGGCAGTCCAAACGTCATGTTCGCGATGAGCGGCAACGCCTGCTACAGTCCGCGAATCGCCGCGGTGGAAACCGTCCTGGGAGACTATTGCGTTCCCGATGCCTCGCAGTGGCTTCCAGATCGCTATGACGATCCACGGTACGAGGTCCCCGAGTGTCTCGTGATCTGGGGGTACAATATCCACAACACGTGCCCCGATAACATCTTCGGTCACTGGTTCATCGATCTCATGAAGAAGGGCACCAAGATCGTTTGCATCGATCCTCGGATGTCCTGGTTCGCCCCACGAGCTGAACATTGGCTCCGTCTCAGAGCTGGAACCGATGGCGCACTCGCGATGGGCTTCTTGCACGTGATCGTGAACGAAGACCTATACGATCACGACTTCGTAGATCAGTGGACCAACGCTCCCTTCTTGATCAGGACGGATACCAACAAGATCCTCCGCGCGAGTGAACTAGCTGACGGTGAGTCAGAGGACAACTTTGTGGTTTGGGACAGCGAAACTGGGGGGGCAGTGGTCTGGGATGTCGCCAAGACGAGCTACTGTGAGGACGGTACGTTAGCAGCTCTCCAAGGTGAGTATGAGGTCACCCTTGCCGACGGCAAGACAGTTCAGTGCCACACAGTGTGGGATGCGTTCTGCAAAGAGGTAAACGAATACCCCACCGACCGCGTGGCAGAGATCACCGGAGTACCTGAAGACGACATTCGTGCGGCGGCACGTTTTTTCGCCAAGAGCAAACCGGCGGCAATTCATTGGGGCCTGCCCATCGACTCGACGCCAGGAATCACTCCCACTGCAATGGCGATTACAGACCTCTGGTGCCTGACTGGTAACCTCGAAAAACCGGGCGGCAACATCGTTGCGCGGCACGCGTTCGAGGCTGTGGCTTACGCTCTGCCCGGCGCTGAAGGAGCTGTGAAACTCGCGTCACCTGAGATGGACGCACCGCGAGTCGGCGCGGACAAGTACGGTCCGTTCAAGCAGTTCATATGGCGGGCGCAAACCGACTCCGTGCTCGAGCAGATCATGTCGGAGGAACCGTATCCCATCAAAGGGATCTGGCTGCAGACCAGCAACCTGATTGCTGGCATCGGGTTCGAGCCCAAGAAATGGCGGGACGCATTCAAGAAACTCGACTTCGTTGCGGCAGTCGACCTGTTCATGACCCCCACCACGCAGTACGCCGACGTCGTACTGCCGGCCGCTAGCTTCCTCGAAAAGGAGAGCGTCAGGAGCTGGTGGATCCCGCTGCAGACTATCAACAAGGCGATCTCCGTCGAGGGTTGTAGACCCGACGTTGAGATCAACTTCGAGCTGGCTCGACGGTTCGATCCGAACCTCAAATGGGAAACGGTACACGAGCTGTTCGACGACATACTCAAGCCTTCTGGTATGACCTTCGAACAACTTCAGGAGAAGGGTTGGGCTTTCCCGCCCGATGGACACCCCAGCGCTCCGTACAACAGGCATGAACGAGGTCTGCTGCGCCACGACGGCAAGCCGGGTTTTCACACTCCGACCGGAAAAGTCGAACTCTATTCGGTGCTCCGCGAGAGTTGGGGTTTGGAACCGATTGCACACTATGAAGAGCCGCCGTTCACGGCGGTAAGCCGTCCCGACCTGGCGAAGGAATACCCGCTGATACTCAACACAGGGAGACGGTCAGCAGTGTTCTTCAATGCTGAGCATCGGAACATCCCGTGGCTCCGCGAGCTGGATCCGGACCCCACTGTAGAGATTCATCCTGACACTGCAGCAGATCTGGACATCAGCCACGGCGACTGGGTGTGGGTGGAAAACTGGCTCGGCAAACAGAAGTTCAAAGCGAAGGTCACGATCGTAGTGCCGCCCGAGATGGTGATGGCCGCGCACGGGTGGTGGTTCCCGGAGAAGGAACCGGCCGACCCGTCCAACTTCGGGGTGTGGGAGTCGAACGTGAACCAACTCATTCCCATGAGTGCCCAGGGTAAAGACGGCCTCGGCGCACCACTCAAGAACTTGCTCTGCAAAGTCTATAAGGCCTGAACGAACGATGACGAAATCAAACAACGCCAAACCAGAGCACGGGCTGCTGATCGACTATGAGTACTGCACCGGATGCCACGCATGCGAGGTGGCTTGTGCGCAGGAGTTCCACAGGCCAAAGGGCATCACGAAGGGCATCATCGTCTTCGAGGTAGAGCAGAAACTGTCAGAAAAACGGGCGTACCTGGCGTACGTGCCCTTCCCAACGGAACAGTGCGTTTTGTGCGAACACCTTACTAGGGACGGTGGTGAACCCGCATGCGTCAAGAGCTGTATGGCTAACTGCATCGAGTACGGTCGTTTGGACGACCTTGCAGGAGAGCTGAAGAGGAAACCCAGGATGGTGCTATGGGCACCTAGAGCGTGAACGTTCACACCTGTCAACCACTACTGCCGCGGCGGATTTCCCACGCGGCCGTTTGCGAGGAGGCAATAGAGGAATGAGAAAACACGAGATATCCAGGCGCTTCGGGTTCACTGCGTTGTTCCTTTTTGCGGCCGGAACAGCGGCCGCTCAGCAAACTTCCATCGATGTTCTGAGGGCCGAGATCGACGTCAGGGCCTTTGAGGTCAACAACAAGACCGTCGCGTTCCGAAGGGATATACACGAGCACCCGGAGTTGGGCAACCGTGAGTTTCGAACTGCGGGTTTGGTTGCCGAGCACCTACGAAGTCTCGGCATAGAGGTCCAGACAGAAGTTGCCCACACTGGTGTCGTAGGCCTTCTGCGCGGTGGGCTGCCTGGACCGGTTGTCGCGTTGCGGGCGGACATGGATGCGCTTCCCGTTACCGAACTCGCGGACGTACCGTTCGCCTCGAAAGTGCGGACCGACTACAACGGGCAGGAGGTAGGGGTGATGCACGCCTGTGGGCACGATGTGCACACCGCCGTGCTCATGGGCGCGGCGGAAGTGTTGGCCGGAATGCGAGATCGCCTTCCGGGGTCTGTGAAGTTCATCTTTCAGCCAGCAGAAGAAGGGTCGCCGGCGGGTGAACGTGGCGGAGCGTCTCTAATGATCGAGGAAGGCGCTTTAGAGAATCCTCGTCCGGACGTGATCTTCGGACTCCACACTGGCGGCAGCGAAGTGGGCACCATCCGCTACCGGTCGGGTGGGCTACTGGCCAGCGCACAGTCTCTCATGATCAAAGTCATGGGAAGCCAGACTCATGGAGCCTCACCGTGGGAAGGTGTAGATCCCATCGTCGTTGCCTCGCAGATCGTACTGGGTCTCCAGACGGTTATCAGTCGGCAGTCGGACCTTTCCAAAGCGGCCGCGGTAATCACGATCGGGAGCATTCACGGCGGACTGCGGAGCAACATCATACCTGATAGCGTGATGATGGTCGGGACGATCCGTACTCTGGATCTCGGTATGCAGGCTAAGATCGAAGAACGGATTCGCCGCACGGTTGAGGGGATCGCGCAGAGCGCAGGGACGACGGCCGAAGTGTTCATATCCGGTGGCCTCCCGATCACCCATAACGATCCCGATCTAACTCGGCAGATGACTCCGACAGTGGAGCGGGTGGCGGCGAATGGGGATGCCGCAGTGCGCCCGCCTTCGACTGGGGCGGAGGATTTTTCGTACTATCAGCAGGAGATACCGGGTTTCTTCTTCTTCCTGGGAGGAGTGCCCGAGGGTGTGGCACCGGAGGATGCGGCACCGCATCACTCGCCCTACTTCTACTTTGATGAAGGTGCGATTGCGGTAGGCGTTAGAGCTC